>DATNOY010001061.1:0-7784 GCA_036703495.1 Coleofasciculaceae cyanobacterium | reverse complement strand
CCGCGCGGCTCTCACGAAAAAAACTTGTAGCTCATAGACCTGAAAAGTGCTGTAAAACTCCAGAATTTACGAGAAATCTGGTCAGTTGCACAGAAAATTTTGTTATTTGAAAAGGACTACGATAGTAACCTGTCGCAATTTAGCTGTTGAGTACTGAAGCGATCGAGGTTGCATAGATGGCCAGTTGCGATCGATTTTTCAGTGCTAAACGGTTTAGCAGATGAGTCACGTAAGTTTTAACCGTTCCCTCTGCCAGATGTAGCTCTGTTGCAATCTCACGATTGCTACAACCTTGACCAATTAGGCGCAGCACATCTCGTTCTCGTGGTGGAATTTGAGCCAGTTCTGTTGGTGCAGATTGGGACTCTGCTGGATTTGGATCGGAGACATTGGTCATCAGTCTTTCCATCAGCCCCGGAGCCATCTGGCTATAGCCGCGATGCACTAACCGAATGGCTTCTGCTAATTCTGAGGCTGGCATATCTTTGAGCAAATATCCTTTCGCACCTGCCCGCATCGATTGAGCGATATCGCGATCGTCATCAAAGGTACTCAGGACTAATACTTTAATTTTGGGGAACTGCTCACTCATTAACCGGGTTGCTTCAATGCCTGTCATGATTGGCATCCGGATATCCATGAGTACTACATCAGGCTGTAATGTTGTAGCTTGATCGATCGCAACCTGACCATTTTCCGCTGTTCCGACCACCTGTAAATCGGCTTCTTGATTCAAAACAGCTTGCAATCCCTGACAAATCAGATTTTGGTCATCGACAAGCAACAGCCGAATCATGGTGATACCTCTGACAAAGGAATTTCAACCTTGATTTGACATCCTTTTCCTGGTTCTGTAATCAGGTTAAAAGTACCATCTAGATCCGCAATTCGTTCTTGCATTCCCCGTAACCCAAATCCACCCGTCGCCTGATCTAAGCAGAATCCTGTACCATTGTCTTCAACCTCCAGACAGATGTAATTGTGAATTGTTGTCAGTTGAATCTGCACCTGAGTCGCTTGAGCATATTTGGAGATATTGGTCAGCCCTTCTTGCACCAAACGATAAAGCGTTTTAGACACAGACGGTGAAATTACTTCTGTTAAATGAATATGAGTGGTTGGTGTAACGCCTGTGACTTGTCGAAATTCTTCTGCTAAATCTGCGATCGCCTCTTCTAAACCCTGTTCAGGTCGTTCATCCGATCGCAATGTTCTGACCGATTGTCGTACCTCTTGCATCGCTGTCGTGCCCAGCCGTTGTGCTTGCGTGAGAAAAGACTGGGCTTGAGTGGGATCAGTCAACAGAAGGGATGCCGCCGCCTGTAGCTGCACATTTAGGGCAGTGAGGGAATGACCTAACGAGTCGTGAATCTCGCGGGCAATGCGGTTACGCTCTTCGATCGCGGCCATTTCTTCAATGCGTCGTTTGAGCGATCGCTCCTGTTCTAAAGCCTGCATTAGCTCTGTCTGAGTTTGCTGCAACTCTTGATTTTGGGCTTGCAGTTGGGTTTGCAATCTGCGGATGGTCAATTGATTTTCAATTCGGGCTAAAACTTCTTCAACTTGAAATGGCTTTTGGATATAATCCACTCCACCACTGGTAAAAGCTTTGACTTTATCCAGTACCTCATCCAATGCGCTGATAAAAATGACGGGAATCTCACGAGTACGCTTATCGGCTTTCAGGCGTTGACAGACTTCGTAGCCGTCCATGTCGGGCATTTTAATATCTAGCATGATCAAGTCGGGTGGAGCCGCGTGTGCTCCCATCAGTGCCATCGCGCCGTTGATCACACTCCGCACTTTGTAGCCGCGATCGCTCAGCGTAGATGACAACAAACGCAGATTGTCTGGGGTGTCATCCACAATCAGGACATTGCCTTTGGCGTTGATAGAATCTACCATACAGCCGCTCCTTCAGCGATGCTTTTAGGGTTGAGGTTGAGTAATTGCCACAAGTCGATCGAATCGATAGTGATTGACTAATTCGGTCAACGCCAGAGCCAGAGTATCATGTTCTGATGGAATCTGACGAATTAATTGCAGTACGAGTTCTGCATCTACTTGCGTTGCAGCTTGATGAAGCTGCTCTCGCCATTCCTCAGGCATCACCATTAGCTGTTCTGCATTCAATGGAGTAGCTGTTTCAGGTTTGGCAGATGCCAGAGAAAGAGACTCATAAACATAGCGCACTCCCAAATAGTGAGCCATTTTTTCAAAGAGTTCTGCTTCACGAAACGGTTTCCGCACAAAATCATCACAACCTGCTGATAGTGCCACTACCCGTTCTTCTTCAAAGGCACTGGCTGTTAGCGCAATGATGACCGTTGCCTGACCTTTCAACTGTGACTTAATGTGTTTCGTGGCTTCATATCCGTTCAGGATGGGCATACGCAGATCCATCCAGATTAAGTGAGGCTCAAAGCGTTCCCATTGAGCAATTCCCTCCTGTCCATTGGTGGCTTCTCGCATCTCAAACCCCAGTGGCTCCAGCATTTTTCGCAAGAGCTGGCGATTTTCCCACTTGTCCTCAACAATCAGCAGCCGATAGCGGGGCTGCCCTGGTTCTAGCCCAATCACACGCTGATAAGGTTTGCGGATTGAACGTTCAGATGCCGAGGCGATCGCCACTTGTACATCAAATCGAAATGTGCTTCCCTGACCGATTTGGGTTTCCAGTATGATATCACCACCCATCAGCCGCACAAATTCTCGACTGATCGCTAAACCGAGTCCAGTGCCCTGCTGCGATCGTCGTCCTGTTTCAGTTTGAGCAAAGGCGTTAAACAAGTTGCTAATCTCTTCTGAAGCAATTCCTTGTCCGGTATCTTCCACCTCGAAGAGGAGAGCGAGATGTGAAGATGGAGAAATTGAAGAAGAAGCCTTAACCGCTCCAGATTTCACGCGTAGAGTGACGTTGCCAGTTTGAGTAAATTTAATGGCATTGGAAAGCAGATTCATTAGAACTTGGCGTAACTTACTTTCATCAGTTCTGATGTATTGGGGAAGGTTGGATGGGCGATCGAAAATTAACTGAAGTCCTTTATCGGTGGCTTTCGGTTGCCACATTTCTTCCAGGGTATTGAGCAAATAATACAGATCAAAGCTAGTTTCATTCAAATGCGCTTGTCCAGCTTCAATTTTCGACATTTCCAACACATCATTGATTAATTCCAGCAAATGCTCACCGCTGCGGGTAATTGTGCTGAGATAGTCTTGCTGTTGAGTAGTCAGGATGCGATCGCGCTGCAAGAGTTGGGTAAATCCTAGAATAATGTTGAGCGGCGTTCGCAGTTCGTGACTCATGTTGGCTAAAAATTGGCTCTTGGTACGGTTTGCAACTTCCGCTGCAAGCTTAGCTTTTTGCAGAGCGACTTCGGCAGCTTTGCGATCGGTAATATCACGCGCTACACCCACGCAATGCACCACTTTTCCTTCTGTATTCTGGATAGTTCCCAGATTGGAGACATACCAGCGCCAACTGCCGTTTTGATGCCGCAGGCGATATTCTAACTCGGAAATTGGTTGGCTTGTCTCAACGAGTTGATTAAATGCATCCACACAGCGTTGACAATCGTCTGGATGAATAGAAGGAACGAAGTGAGTTCCAATAATCTCACTGGCTTGATGCCCTAAGAATTTTTCCCAGTTAGGAGAAACATAAGAAAGGATGCCATCCGGAGTCAGAATTTTAATGATATCGTTGACATTTTCCACCGTGCTGCGGAATTTAAGTTCACTTTGACGTAACGCCTCTTCGGTTCGCTTGCGTTCTGTGATATCCCGCACCATCACCATCACTTCATCTTCTCCGATTACGACAATCCGCACTTCTTCATCCAGCAATTGTCCATCAATTTCGATCTGCTGTTCATAGACTTGCATCTCGCCCGTTTGTAAGGCTTGCTGAATGAATGTGAGTCGCTGTTGTGCCAGATCATGCGGCAGTGAATCTTCAATTCGGGTGCCAGGGAGAAATCGATCGGGAGCAAATGACTTCTGTTTGCCGTGACTAACAACATTTAAATAAATGCCATCCCCTGTAACCCGCATTAGTAAATCAGGAATGGCGCTGATCAACGCTCGGTTTGTCGCTTCACTTTGGCGTAGAGCGGCTTCTGCTCGTTTGCGTTCTGTAATATCCTCCGCAATCCCGGCAACACGATAGACAATTCCCTGTTCGTTGCAGACAGGAAAACCGCGATCGTGAATCCAACGAACTTGCCCATCAGAACGAACGATTCGGTATTCTTCATCATATTCATCGTCAGCCTGTTGAGCTAGCTTTGCTTCAATTCGATTGCGATCGCCAGGATGAATTGCCTTGATCCAATTGGTAGGAGAGCGATAGAGTGATTCACAGGAGCAACCCCAAATCTGTTCATACGCTGAAGATACATAAATCATCTGATGTTTTTCTAAATCAGTGATCCAAAAGACGCTATTAACATTCTCAGCGAGTTGTCGGAACCGTTCTTCACTGTCACGCAGTGCCTCTTCAACACGTTTGCGTTCATTAATATCTTCAGTTGTTGTAACGATAAACAGTATATCGCCGTTAGCATCGCGCACCGCTGCAACAGATAGCCGCACCCAAATTAAATGCCCTTCTTTGTGGATGTAGCGTTTCTCGATTTGGAAAGACTCGCGCTGTCCTGCTAATACTTGACGATACAGTGCTAAGTCTGCATCTAAATCCTCAGCATAGGTATACTCTGTAAACTTTAAAGTCTGTAACTCTGTTTCACTATAGCCAAGAATTTTAGTCACCGATGGGTTTATCTTCAAATTCTTGCCCTCAACAGATGCGATCGCAATTCCTAATGCTGCATTCTCAAAAATGCCGCGAAATCGCTCTTCACTTTGTCGTAAAGCTTCTTCAGCCTGCTTGCGATCGCTGATATCCGCAATCACACCTTCCATATATCCGCCTGCTGCATTCAGGCAAGAGGAGTAAAGCCCCCAAAACAGCGTCCCGTCTCGTTTTCGCATCTGAACTTCAAAGTTTTGCAGTTCACCATGCTGCTTCAATAATGCAACGGCTTGTTGGCGACTGCCAGGATTGACATAAAAATCTGCGGTACGTTTTATCCCAATCACCTTGTCGGGTGAATCAAAGCCAAACAGATTCGCAAAGCGTTGATTCGCATCAAGAATTAACCCATCGCTAAGGCGTGTACGAAAAATGCCAACCTGTGAGTTCTCAAAGATATTGCGGAATTTGGCTTCACTGCGCTGTAGGGCTTCCTCTGCTTGTTTTCGCTGGGTGATGTCATTACCAACGGATAAAATTTCAACTAAATGCCCGTGTTCATTCAGGATCGCTTGATTTGACCAGGCGATCCAAGTCCGTCTGCCGTCTCGACACAGATTTTCATTCTCACTCTGCAAGTAAGCTTCAGGGTTATGAAACAAATCATCAACGAATTGCTTCAGGTCACGTCCAGAGGTTTCGGTCTCTGGAACAATCGTTTCCAGTAGGGTGCGCCCTAAAATCTCATGTTCTTCATAGCCAAAAAACTTCAGCCCATAATTGTTCAGATATCGAATGTTTCCATGTGTATCAAAGCGAATAATAATTGAATTCGCGGTTTGGACTAAATTGCGATAATTTGCTTCACTTTGACGCAGTGCGTCTTCAGTTCGTTTGCGATCGCTAATATCACGCGCCACACACAGCACTGTGTTTTTAGACAATCCAGAGAGGTTCGCAGAAAACCAAACCCGTTTACCCTGAATGGGTAGACTATACTCGATGTTGATGCTGCGTTGGTTTTGAGATGAACCTTCAATGCAATCTAGAGCATAACCTGATTGCTGATGCAGATAGAGTGCTCGACGAATTGCATCTATCAAAAGATCTGCCACTTCCTGAGGTAACACTTCATAGACTGTCTTACCAATTCGATTAACGCGAGGTTTATAAATCAGAGCTGTTTGAGTCTGGATATATTTCAGATAGCGTCCTTCCACATCAAAGACCGTGACGGTATCGGTCATCGCGTTAAACATCAGCCGCAGTTCTGCCTCAGAGCTTTTTAATGCTTCTTCTGCTTTCTGGCGATCGACAATCTCTTGTTGCAAGGCTTGAGTCCGCTGTTCGACTTTGACTTCCAATGTCTCCGAATAATCTTCTAACCGCTCATAGAGTCGAGCATTGTCTAATGAAATAGCGGCTTGAGCAACCAACAGTTTAAGGACTTCCAGGCGATCGCTAGTAAACGCCCCAGAACTGAGGTTGTTTTCTAGATACAGAATGCCAACGAGCTGACTTTGCTTGAGAATTGGGATACAGAGGAGCGATCGCGGTTGCTGCCGTTGAATGTATGGATCAGCGCCCCAAGACAATTCACCGATCGCATCATCCAGTACCAGTGTGGATTGGGTGCGTTCTACAGAGTGAATTACGGAGGCAGGAAGCGTTGCACAGTCAGCCATAGAGTTTTTTTCCAGGTTGCACGATCCACTCCCCATGCATTGAGCAACAACGACTAGCTGATCGTCTTCCAGCAAAATCAAAGCCCCGTTTTCAGCTCCCGCATTTTCAATTACCACCTGCATCAAGGTTGAGATCAGTTGATCGAGATGAATGACTTCGGAGAGGGCTTGAGCCGCTTTCATCACCGCAGCCACATCGATCGCTGTGATTGGGCTACTGGTCGTTCCTTCCAGCGAGGTTGAGTTCAGTTGGCGAATCTGACTAGAGTTTAGTAACTGCGGGTAGCGATTTTCCAAGTCTTTAACCTTGGCTTTTGCACCCCAGCGATCGTAACAATAGTGCGCCTCTTTCATATAGGTTGAAGCAATTTTCTCTCGCCCCCGTTCTAGATAGAACTTGGCAGCTAACTCATAGGCTAATGCTTCTTCCTGAATATATTCGTTCTCTCTTGCTCCTTGAATTGCTTTTTCATAAAACTCTTCAGCTTCAAGAATTTGACCTAATACTCTGGCTTTTTCTGCTTCTACCAAGTCGTATTTATGCTGAAAATTCATCGGGGCATGACGTGACCATTTCTGCATCTTTTCCTGATTGATTGTTACCTTAAGGAGTAAGATTTCTTGTTCTGAAATAGAGATAGATGAATATACAGCCAAGCTTACTAGAGAATCATAGAAATAGAAGATAGGGGCATTTAACGCTCCTGTAACACCTTCCAAATACTGTTTAGCAGAACTGGCATTTTTTACAGCTTCAATAAACTCTTCAAATAGATAACAGAGGATAAGCTTATGGCTATAAAGGTAATGAATTGTTGTTCTATCATTAGCAGCTAAATAAAGGGGCAGCATTTTCTCTTCGTTGTATACCTCACTCTGGAGACAGCAGGGATTTTCAACGATTCCAAGTAGGTTAAGAATTACCTGGTGATGCAATTGATTCTGAGTTAAGGCATTTTCCTGCCCCAGTTGAGCTATGGCATGGCTCCAGAAAGCAAACTCCCGTTCCAGCTTTGTCAGTTCCAGACCACTGAAATATGAATATTGACCTTTAGTCGTTACGGCATAGCTGGCATATTCAAAATCTCCAATTTCTATGCCGCTAAAATAAGCTTTCTCATAAAGTAACAAAGCATCTCTAACGTGATGTTTTATATGAGTTATGAATTGTGCAACGATAAAGTTGATCTTACACTTGTGTTCTGTATAATTGAACCGTTCCGCTAGATCTAAAGCTAATTGACCAAATTGATAAGCAGATTCAATATCATTAGCTACTCCACTCAAAATGATTCCGTAAGCAGCACAAGTAAAAGCAGAGAAGATAGAGTTGCCATACTCAATCA
>DATNOY010001060.1:0-5117 GCA_036703495.1 Coleofasciculaceae cyanobacterium | reverse complement strand
TAAACAGTCGGAATAAAAATCTTTTAGAAAGCCTCCCGCAGCTTTTTCAACAACAGGCGCAACTCCTCTAAATCCCGGCTGTCTAGCCGATCGAACCGCTCTTTCAGATAATCGATATGAACCGGGAAAACTTCCTCGAATACCTCTTCCCCTTTGGGAGTCAGCACAATGATGAAGCTGCGGCGGTTGTCTTCTGGCACTTCCCGACGCACGAGTTCTTTGTCCTCTAGGCGATCGATGATGCCGGTGAGCGTTCCCTTGGTTACCAACGTTTTCTCAGCCAGTTCTCGCATACTCATGCCAGCCGTATTGCCCAACGTGGCAATCACATCGAATTGGCAAGGCGTCAATCCTAGCTGGCGCACATGGTTTTCTGAGTAAGCAGCAAATGCTCCATAAGTTCGAGCTAGCTCTCGCATCGTTTTGAGAAATGGCTGCTGGGCCGCAATCGCCGTTTTGCTTTGCGGTTGTTGCCCTTGAGACTGGACTTTTTTGGACTGCATTGAAACGGCCAATTAGTACTACATCAAACAGTTTAACTATAAACAGACTTCGATGACCTCGGCAATTTAATCGGTTTGATTGTGGGGCGCGCTTCGTGCGTCCCACAATCAAACCCTGGGAGTTTAGGTATTCTATATTGCCGGAGCAATAGGAACCTGTCTGAAAACTGATCTTGGAGTTTGATCATTTGATCGAATGATGATCAAATTGGCGTTCGTAAGAAAATCTACACTGGGCGAGAGCAGTTGCAATCGAATATAGATGCGGATCTGGATGATTGTATTGATCTACACAACTACACAAAATCCCATTTGAAGCACGATTGCTGTGGTCAGCCGCCAGCGAATAGCAACAGGGAAAGCAGAGAGAAATAAATCAGACATATATGACAGCATTTTTCAAGGTACGCCAGCTACCATCTGCTAGGTTAAGTTTGATCTATTATTTATGAGAGTATCGATTAGAGTTTAGAATAATTCACCTGTTTTCTCTGCGGTTAAGGAGATCTAGTTGTGCAAACAAGGTTTATCAGAACCCTTGTCCTATTTTTTGTCCTCACCATTATTTTTGGCATCCTGGAACGATGCTTCCCCAGTATCCCCAATCAGCCTAGATTACGACGGGGTCTTGGAACGGACATTCTGTACTGGTTTTTTACCCCCATGGTTAGCCAGGTTCTCACGATGGTTGCAGCTGCGATCGTGCTCTTGCCCTTCTATGTGTTGATAGGGCGATCGCTCGATATCAATAGCATCCTGGCAGGCTATGGGCCGATTGCTCAGCTGCCTCTCTGGCAACAAGGTTTAATCGTCATTGTCATTGGCGATTTCATGGGGTACTGGACTCATCGCTTCAACCATACCAACTCCGTCATGTGGAATGTTCATGCTGTGCACCATAGTGCAGAGATTGTAGATTGGCTGAGCGCAGTTCGCATTCACCCGCTTAATGACGTGTTTTCCAAGGGAATCAAGGCAGTTCCTATTATGCTTTTGGGATTTTCTCCCTTAGCAGTGGAACTTTACACGCCGATCCTGTCCGCCTATATTGCCTTTGTTCATGCCAATGTGCCTTGGGCATACGGGCCTTTCCGTTATTTGATTGCTAGTCCTGCCTTTCACCGCTGGCACCATGAGATGGACAAGAAGGCATGGGGCAAAAACTATGCGGGGTTATTTCCGATTTATGACCTGATTTTTGGCACGTTTTACGTCCCTCGTGAACAACCGAAGGAATTTGGAATTTATGGTGAAAGCATGACAGAAAACTTCATGGGTCAGATGCTTTATCCCTTCCGCAATGTGAAATTGTTCAAGCAGACTACAAAGACCTGATGGGTTCACTCAGATGAGGATAAGGGGGTGTGGGGTTCTATCCCTGCACCCCGTCTCGTCTTGATATCGATCAAAGGGGTTCTGCCTCGGCCAAATTCATCGAGAATTGTGGGTGGAAACCCCCTGCTTTTAGCACGGCTTTACAGTAGATGTAGCGCTTCTCACAGAATTAAATGCTAAAACGTGAGCATGACACAAAAAGCTTTCAAGTACCGATTCTATCCAACTCCTGAGCAGGAATCTTTGCTCAGGAGAACGCTTGGATGTACTCGTCTTGTCTACAACCGTGCCCTTGCCGCAAGGACTGAGGCTTGGTATCAAGAGAAGAAGAGAATCGGGTACGTTGAAAGCTCTGCAATGCTGACCCTTTGGAAAAAAGAAGAGGCTCTTCAGTTTCTCAATGAAGTAAGTTGTGTCCCCTTGCAACAGGGCTTGCGCCATCTTCAATCCGCATTCGGCAACTTCTTTGCTGGTCGGGCAGCATACCCCACCTTTAAGAAGAAGCGAAATGGCGGCAGCGCTGAATTCACCAAGTCGGCATTCAAGTTCAAGGACGGCCAAGTTTACTTGGCAAAGTCTGCTGAACCTTTGCCAATTGTGTGGAGTCGAGAATTGCCAGAAGGCGTTGAACCTTCTACCGTCACGGTGAAGCTCTCTCCTGCTGGAAGATGGACGGTATCGCTGTTGGTGGATGCCCTGATTGAACCATTGCCTGAGTCTCTGAATGAAATTGGAGTTGACTTGGGAGTAACCAGCTTGGTCGCTTTGAGTACGGGTGAAAAGGTCGCCAACCCTAAAGGGTTTCAGGCAAAACGCCGTAAGCTGAAAAAAGCTCAGAAGGCATTGAGTCGGAAACAAAAAGGGTCTAACAACCGTCAAAAAGCTCGTCTCAAAGTCGCTAAAGTGCATCAAGAGATTAGTGACGCTAGACAAGATTTCCTTCACAAGTTGACGACTCGATTGGTGCGTGAAAACCAAACCATCGCCGTTGAGGATTTGGCTGTGAAGAATATGGTCAAGAACCGGAAGCTTGCCCTCTCGATTAGCGATGTGAGTTGGGGAGAATTGGTCAGACAACTTGAATACAAGTGCGACTGGTACGGGCGCACCTTCGTCAAGATTGACCGATGGTTTCCGAGTTCTAAGCGGTGTGTTGAGTGTGGACACATCGTTGATAAACTGCCTCTCGATGTTCGGGAATGGGATTGCCTCAGTTGCGGGACGCACCATGACCGAGATGTGAATGCAGCTAAAAACATACTCGCCGCAGGGCTTGCGGTGACAGTCTGTGGAGCGAACGTAAGACCGGAAAGGCATAAGTCTGATGGCGGTTGCTATGAAGCAGAAAGATCTAAGAAGTGATTCTTGGAATCACCGCGGCTTCAGCCCGGTGAGGATGTCAACTGACCTCGGTAGCCTGTAAAAATTCGGCTCCCATCTTTGAGAATATGAATTTCCATTTGGTCACTTGCCCAAGTGAGCTGATCTTGAAAGGCTGGATTGAAGAGATGTACCCGTTGGTTGCTGGAAGAGACCAGAGAATCAGGGGAGTGAATTGCTAAAGATTGCACATAGGCACCGTCAATTAAAATATCAAGCTGTTCTAGCAAATCCTCCACGCCAGCCGGAGCTTGGGGCGATCGCAGGTCTTCTAGCGTAAAGCCTGTAAACGACAGGACGTTCAACCCGGCTGCTTTGACTTGGCGGGCTAAACTGGCCAGAGCTGGCGCTTGCCAGAAAGGTTCTCCGCCCGAAAAGGTCACCCCTTGATTAGCAGGGTTGCTGAGAATCTTGTGGACAAGCGTCTCCACCGCAATCAGTTGATTCATCTCAAACGACCAAGATGAAGGATTAAAGCAGCCCGGACATTCTCGTAAGCAGCCCTGTACCCAAATCACTGCCCGGCTCCCAGGCCCATTCACCTCAGACTCATCCACATAGCCCATGATGTTGAGGTAGCCAGGGGGGATTTCGATCAGCTCTAAGTAGGGGTTAGTTTTGTGATGTTTCATCATTTTTCTCTCTATGCTTTAAGCAACGGGTAATGCACTGGAATTCCCAGCACGCTTTCAATGCGATCGCCAAACTGCTGTAGCACCTCAGCCCTGACTCGCTTCAGGGTCGTTGTGGGATAGGGACAGGCATTGGAAGTAGGGTTGCCTCGGGCGGCTAATTGATGGTGTAGGGGGCGAGGTCGAGTCGGTGTGTTCAGTTGAATGGCGTCTGGCAGTAAGGCTTGCATTCGCTGGATGTACGCTGCCTGTTCCTGATCGCTCCAGGGTGCTAGCAGCATCGTCTGAACGAACAGATCTCCTCCATACCGCTGGCGAAATTGCAGTAGACCGGCCCACAGTTCCTCTAAATCCAGGGTAGGCAGCGGGCGATTGATCCGACGGAAGGAGTCTGTAGACGTAGCATCGACTTTGACCGCAACCCAATCTGCGATCGCCAGTTCTTCCTGCACTGCACCATCGCTGAGCAAACTGCCGTTGGTGAGTACCCCTACAGGGTAGGGAGTTGTCTGCTGCAGCATCGTCAGAATTTCTCCTAAATTCTGGGCCAGGGTTGGCTCACCGCTACCGCTTAGGGTCAATGTGTCCACAGGGGAGCACAGGAAGGATTGCAGCTCTTGTTGGATTTGCTCAGTGGGAATGAAAACCTGGCGACGACCGCTACGGTTCTGAATTTCGCCCAACTGACAATACACACAGTCAAACGAGCAGGTAGACACGGAACCGATTGGATCAATGCCTAGCGATCGCCCAAACCGCCAGGATTGTACCGGCCCATAAACCGAGGTGAAAGGGAAAGTGATAGCCATAGCTCCAGCTTCATCCTGTGACTGAGTCACGCTAATTTGTCAGGCTAATTTGTCTAATCGGTGGCTTTGGCATTGCAGACTTTAAACTCTCCGCTGAGATCCTTCACTTTGTGGCTGAGGCAGGCGGCATGACTACTTTTTGGGCAAAACCCAGGGTTTTTAGCAGCCAAATGGCCCACCAGGTCGGGTCGTATTCCCACCAGCGCCAGCCAGCTTTGGCCACGTTGGGATAGGCGTGGTGGTTGTTATGCCAGCCTTCGCCATAGGTAAGAATGGCGGCCCACCAAAGATTGCGAGAGTTATCATTAACCTCAAAGGTGCGGTATCCCCACAGGTGAGTCACTGAGTTAATGAACCAGGTACTATGCCATAGCAACACGGCGCGAACTGCCATTCCCCAAATTACCCAAGACCATCCACCCAGAACATAAAGCCCTAGCCCTAGCGGGACTTGCAGC
>DATNOY010001059.1:0-6336 GCA_036703495.1 Coleofasciculaceae cyanobacterium | reverse complement strand
CATCCAACTGTGCAATTCGATCGCGCAGTATATGGCGGCCGTTCCCCAAGATGGTGTCCTAGAGATTGCCCAACTGGCCCTGCAGTCCTGGCGGCGATCGCAAGCCCTTGTGCTAACTGGACACCTGGATGCCATGCCTGTGGCGATTGAGGCCACTAGCTTTGTGCCTGACTTGGTGGAATCCACTGAGGCTGAGATCAGCGATCAGCCCTGGATGGCAGCAGAATCCGTTGATTCAGAGGTAACTGAATCCTGGTTTGACCTGGCTGAAAATCTGCCCTCTGAAGGCTTACCGCCAGAAGCTCTAGAGGATTGGGCGCTCGTAGTCTCCGAATCTTCCGAGCCAATGCCTTCAGACCTGCATGCGGTCACGCATTCAGCTCCAAGTTCGGTCACAAATTTAGCTCCAGAATCTGCTGCTTCAGGGGGGCGATCGCCTAAGGCAGTGGCAAATTCTGAGCTGATCACCGTTCAATCGGTTCCGTCCTCTGTCTCCTCCGATCAGGTGGTGGATGCGGGGCGGGTGCGGGAGTTTCGGGTTTCAGAAATTGACTTAGATCCGAGCGTCAGAGATTCCCATGAAAATTCGGTGCGAGTGCCGGTTAAGCAGCTAGACCAGCTAAGTGACTTATTTGGTGAACTGACAATTGAACGAAATGGACTGGATTTACATCTCAAAAGAATGCGTAATTTGGTGCAAACCTTAAGTCAGCGAGTTCAGATTCTAGAACGATCTAACGCTCAGCTTCGCAATTCATATGACAAGGTTTCCAGTCAGTCTGATTTCAATCTCCCTGCTTTAAATTTTGCAGCCGAGTCTGCTCCAGCCAAGCAGTTGCCACCCAAGTCTCCTCAATCCGAAAACTTTCCCTCTAAGTCTTTATCTCATCTCAAAGGCTTTGACTCTCTAGAGATGGATCGCTATAACGATCTCCATTTAATGTCTCAAGAAGTCATGGAGACGATTGTCCAAATTCAGGAAGTCAGTATTGATATTGAGCTGGGGTTAGAAGACACTGAACAAACGGCTCGTGAGCTGAATAAAACCTCGCGTCAGCTACGGACAAAGCTAACGCAGGTGCGGATGCGTCCCCTATCCGATATTACCGATCGCTTTCCTAGGGCCATCCGCGAGCTTTCGCTGCAGCATAATAAACCGGTACAGCTTCAGATTTCTGGAGCCAATACCTTAGTCGATCGCAATATTCTAGAAGCACTCAACGATCCGCTAATGCACCTCTTGCGCAATGCGTTTGATCACGGCATTGAGGATGTGCAAACGCGCAGCGATCGCGGCAAACCAGAACAGGGACTGATCGAAATCCGGGCCCTGCATCGCAATAATCGCACCATTATCACCGTCCATGATGATGGGGGTGGCATTCCGCTGGACAAAGTGCGGGCCAAAGCGCGGCAGATGGGGCTAGATGAAATGCTGCTGGCGGCCGCCAGCGATGAAGAACTTTTGTCGTTGATCTTTGAACCTGGATTTAGCACCAGCGACCAGGTGACGGCCCTGTCGGGACGTGGGGTGGGCATGGATGTGGTGCGCGATCGCTTGCGCCAAGTTCAAGGCGAAATTAAAGTCGATACGCAACCTGGCATTGGCACAACCTTTACCCTTTCGGTTCCGTTTACCCTATCGGTAGCGCGAGTGCTGATTGCCGAAAGTCATGGCATGTTGATGGCCTTCCCCATCGAGGCGATCGAAGAAATGCTGCTACTGCCCCCTGAGCAAATTATCGCAACTGCGGGTAGCGAAGCATTCACCTGGGAAGATACGATGGTGCAGCTAATTCGCCTATCGGAGTGGTTAGAGTTTCGCCGCGCCTACCAACCCGAAGGGCTGGAAACTCAGGCAAGTATTAGTGTGCCTACAGTGCTGATGATGACTCAAGGCAGCCAGGTCGTAGGCTTACAGGTCGATCGCAGCTGGGGAGAACAGGAAGTTGCCATTCGCAAAGTAGAAGGCGGATTGCCCATGCCACCCGGGTTTTCCAACTGCACAATTCTGGGAGACGGGCGGGTTGTGCCCATGGTCAATGTTCCAGAAATGCTGCACTGGATTGCCAGTTGCGAACGCTCTAGAGCCGATGCGCCTCCTACCCATAACCCGCTACCGCCTGAACTAACCCTCAAGCCTGAAGCCTTCTACGGAACTGAGCGACCGCCCACCGTTTTAATTATTGACGACTCAATCAACGTTCGGCGTCTGCTGGCGCTAACGTTGGAAAAGGCCGGCTATCAAGTTGCACAGGCTAAAGATGGGCAAGATGCCCTGGATAAACTGAGTGCCGGACTCAAGGTGCAAGCCGTCATTTGTGACATTGAAATGCCCCGTCTAGATGGCTATGGCTTCCTGGCTAAAGTCAAGGCTTCTCCACCTCTAGAGCATATTCCAATCACTATGCTCACCTCCCGTAGCGGCGACAAGCACCGGCAACTGGCGATGAGCTTGGGGGCAAGTGCCTATTTCTCCAAGCCCTACAATGAGCAAGCGCTGCTGCAAACCTTGGAGAATCTGGTTGAGCTAGAAGCCGCAGTGTAGGGGGAGAAGCAGGCAGGTCGGTACACTCCTGAACTGCCGCACCGTGCTCTCAATGGCCTACTCAGGCATTTTATCTAGTTTGCGGCGCATTCCCTAACTCCCCCTTCATCCCCATGACCTCATCCCTTTCTCGCCGTTCGGTTAAGCGTCGAGCGGAAGCTACTCAAAAGTTGATTGTGTTTTCCATTCAGCAAGAGTGGTTTACCTTGCCGATTCAGGCGGCGGAAAAGGTAATTGTGTTGGATCAGGTCTATGGTTCGCCAGATGGACAGGGACTCAGATTTACCCATTATCAGGATCAAGAAATTCTTGTCATTGATGCCAAGCAGCGGATTTTTGGCAGTCAGCCTCCCCAGTTAGCCAATCAAAGCTCGATCGCCTCTCAGGCTTCGGACGCTAATCCACAACTGCTACCTGGAACCTCAGCAACTGGAACCTCAGCAACTGGTGCGCCAGCGCCCACAACAGCCGAATCTCTCAACTATTTGCTCATTGTCCGAGATGCTCATGGAGAACTGATGGGTCTGCCCTTAGAGTCTCAACCTACGTTGCGGCAGGTACCCATTTCGGCATTTAAGCCTTTACCTCCTGCCTACTTAGCAGAAGGAAAAATTCGCTGTATTAGTGCTCTGGTGATATCCACAGGCGCACAACCTCCTTTACTCTTACTCAACCTGGATCAATTGCTGTATTTCCAAACGCGATCGCTTCCCCCTAGCGCTTAATTTACTGCTCTCTTCATTGCCCCCGTCCTATGAATGTTCAATCTCTTATCACTATCGTTGCGGTGCTCACAGCCCTCTTGCCTGCAGCCATTCATTTATCTGAAATTTTTTCATCTCGCTCTGCGGCTGTGTCTAGTACTCCTGTCCCCAGTCAAGAAGTCACTGAGACGCGATCGCTCCCCCCAGAAGCATTGGTCGGCAAGCTTGCCCTTGAGCAACTCAACAATGCGAATCGCTGTGTAAAGTGCGATCTGAGCGGAGCCGATCTCAACAGTCAAGATTTGAGCCGAGCCAATTTAACGCAGTCCAATCTCAGCCGAGCCCAGTTAGAAAATACCAAGCTGATCAATTCGGTGCTGCATCAGGCAAATTTGCAGGCAGCTAATTTAGGCAAAGCTCACTTGAATGGAGCCGATCTGAAACAGGCAGATTTGCGAAATGCCAACCTCAACCAAGCAGAACTGCTGAGTGCTAGCCTCTCCAAAGCAAACTTAATGAATGCAGCCTTAGTGAAAGCAGAACTGCGAGATGCTGATTTAACCTTCGCCAACTTCGGTCATGCTAATCTTCACCAGGCCAGCCTTTATGGTTCACTCCTCCAACATGCTGATCTAGGCGGTGCTGACCTCAGCGGAGCAGATTTGCGCTACGCCAACTTATCAGATGCAAATTTGCAGGGGGCGAATTTAGAGAATGCCCAAATTGCGTTTGCGATTATGCCCGATGGACAGCCGACCTATACTGGACAACCCCGATACTAGAACGCCGCTACAGAAACCGGGTTGCTTGGATCAGCAGCCCTCATTTCAGGGGATGTGATCCTATTACTCCGGCAACATTTGAGAATGCCTAAACCCCAAGGGCTTCATTGTGAGGCGCACGAAGCGCGCCTCACAATGAAGCCTATTAAATTGCCGAGGGAATAGAACCCGGTTTTTAGAGAAAATAGCGGCGCTTACTCTTGAATTGCCTGCTGTCAAATGCGCTTGAATCACCCCCATCAGCATGGGGGGCAAAGAGCAATTTGGTATTACTCTTTAATTGCAAAGTGCTGCAACGGTGCAACTCTGGGATTACAAGGGCAGGAAACCGATTTTTTGCCAGACCAATCGGTCAGGGTTTGTGCGTCTTGATAGTGTCGGGGGGTTTGCATTAAACTTTGCCAGGCTTCAGCTGCCGTTAGTAAATTAAACCGATCGGGATAATGAGTTTGCAATAATTCCTGCACAATCGGATAGTAATCGGAATTGAGGCTAGGAAAAAAATGATGTTCGGTGTGATACGAAAAGTTGAAGTGTAGCAAATCAAAGAACTTAGGAACTCTGATAGACAGACTATTAGACAGCGGATCATTTAGCTCTGTTAGAGGACAGAGTAAGTGATTAGTGTAGATATAGAACATAACTCCTGCGTATCCAATCCAAAGGGGTAGAAAATACCCTAGCAGGACTGCCAATATCTGAAATTTTAGATAAGCCAAAATACTCAGATGGATGGATGCGATCAGCAAAAGTTCCGCTGCAATCAGCCGGCGTTTGTGAGAACTCGTTGCAACAGAAGTCGGCCCGTAGCTTAACGCTGCATGACTATTAAACAAACTGTTGTTAAACACTAAAATTGACGTTAAATGTCGGAACGTGTGAGTTCCCCAAGCACTACACATTCCCAGCGCGAGGCAAAAGGAGTTAACCTCTGCTGAGGGAACTACCAAATTTTGAATCCACTTGCCCCAGGTTTTGGCTTGATGAAACAGATAGCTGCGATCGGGATCATCTAGCGAATTGGTTTGATTGTGATGCTTTTGATTGTGAATGATTTTCCAAAGCGTGGGCGGCATCCACAGCAGGGCTAACCCCATTAAGCCTATGAAATGGGCAAGTCGAGGATTTTTGATCACGCTGCCATGCAGGAGATCATGGGAGGTAAACAGGAGCACAATGACACTGTTTCCCATGACGATCGCTAAAGGTAGATATAGCCAAAGCCAAAGGATTGACCATTGATCAAGCTCGCGAGCGATCGTCCATCCTGAAAAGAGGATGAGCAGATTAATCAAAAGAATAATCAGCTTATTAGAATCAGGCACAAACGCTTCTTTGGGAAGCGCAGCCCGCAGGGTCTTGATGCAGTCTATTTGACTCATTTTTACTTAGCTAAGTTTCTTATCTTGCATTATCCTCCGAAAATGTTCTTTAACTAAGTTGCATAAAGTCTGAACTATAGCTACTCTCAATTGCGTAAAAACCAGAATAATTGTTGAAAGCTGGGCTGCGCAGGTCTTTCAACAATTATTCTGGTTTTAGTCAAGCGCAAGGCTATGTAGAACAAAGCAATTAAGCCGTAGCTAAGTGCAACATCTCTCCAATGGAGGCTGCTCCCCACTCATCGCTCAAGGAATACCATTGCGGATTAATTGCTTTGCCCGCCTTCCACTGGAATAAAACTTGGCTAAACTTTGTGCCGCTTGATCGACCCGCATAAAAAAGGTCATGCTCAATCCAAACCAGGCGATCGGGGTTGAGCTGGAACTCTTTCACAATTTGGGTTGCTAGTTGTTCCAATTTGTAGGGAATGAACCAACTTGTCTCACAACCCAAATCCGACATGATGACAATCTGCTGTCCAGAATGTTGCTGAAAAATGCGCAAATGGCATCGGATTGTCCAGGTAGCAGAGTTTTCTCCCGGAACATTGCACTGGTAGGCTTGATCAACAATTTTCATGATTTAATCCTTGAAAATACAGAAAAGTAAACCTGTTTGCCAGGAATTTAGATGGAATTGATGGGCTTAAGCGCTCAGCAGCAAGGGTTAAAGAACTTAGCTTTTGTGCCAGAAATAGCCCTGGTCTTAACTGCTTTGGGGACTTGAAGCTATCTGACAGGTTCTGGAATAGTTGGAGCTGGCTCAGGCTAATCGACTTACCATCCTAGGGATTGAGCAATTTCTTGGACAAGCGCCACGGGAAGAAATGGCTTAGAGATGGCAAGCACAATTCCTAATGCGGGAAACAGCTCTATATCGCTCAGGTTGCTGTTTCCGGTTAGCAGCACGACTGGAATTG
>DATNOY010001058.1:0-6768 GCA_036703495.1 Coleofasciculaceae cyanobacterium | reverse complement strand
TGACCATCTTGGCAACCCGGCTGCCCCGTGCCCAGCAGCGTTTCGCAAAAGCCGGTTTGCAGATCAACCCGCTTGATCTTGTGGTTATAAGTATCGGCAATCCAAAGCTGGTTTTCTGACCCATACTCCACGCCCAAACAGTGCTGCAGGCGCACTGCTTCACCAACTCCATCTCGATCGCCAAAGCCAAACAAATCGCCACTGCCGCAAACCGTTTGCACGGTAGGATTTTCCTCTAGACCGACAGATCGAATAGTGCTGCCTTCGCTGTCTGCCACAAAGAGTTCTGGAGCTGCAGTCGATAAGTGTCTGGCGATCGCCAAGCCGCTCGGTTGGGCAAAAGCGGCCTCATCCAAGCTGCCATCTACACAAGCCTCCGCTCCGGTACCGGCGTAGGTTCCCAGCAGTCCATCCTCCAAGTCCAGCGCCCAGATTTGGTGAGATCCTGCCATAGCAATCATCAGAAAATTGCCGACCTGCTCCACATCCCAGGGGGAGTTGAGCGGGGTTGCTCGCCCTAGTCCGCTGTGGGGATGCAGCGTATGGCTTTGGCTACCCGTTCCGGCGATCGTTTCTACCATGCCCTGGGCTAAATCTACACAGCGAATCGCGTGATTCTCAGTATCGGCCACATAAAGTCGCTGAGTGGCTAAATCGATCGCCATACCTTGCGGGCTGGAAAACTGAGCTTCGGCAAAGCTGCCGTCGGTCAATCCGGCTGTGCCGGTTCCAATGATCTGCTGCACTGTCCCGTTGAGATGAGTAACGACAAGGCGATGATGTCCAGAATCAGCAATATAGAGGCAATTCTGGGCGGCCAGCACCTTCCCCGGAAACGCGATCGGGGTGGCGGGCGATCGATATTTTTCTAAATTCACTGCCGTCGCCTCCAAGGCTTGCAAGGCCACCGTTCCCTTTTGCCGATGCTCTTGCACCAGCTGTTCAATCAGTTCGTCTAGTGCGGCTCGCTTGCCTTCACCCGATACCTGACCGATGACATAGCCTTGCGGATCAATGACGGCGATCGTGGGCCAAGCCTTGACCACGTATGCCTGCCAAACCTGGAAGTCGCTATCCACCAGCACCGGATGCTCAATGTCATAGCGCAGAATGGCTTGCCGAATATTCTCGACTTCTTTTTCGTGGTCAAACTTGCCCGAATGAACGCCAATCACTGTCAGACAGTCCGGGTACTTCTGCTCCAGATATTTCAGATCAGGCAGGACATGTAGACAGTTGATGCAGCAGTATGTCCAGAAATCGAGCAACACCACGCGCCCTCTTAAGGCTTTTAGGGAAAGGGGCTGGCTGCAATTCAGCCAAGGGGCAGTTTGGGGCAGTTCTGGTGCTCTGACACGAGCCATATTTTTTCGTTCTTGCAACAGTTTTCACCTTAGCGTTTTACCTGGGCGAAAGTTTGGTTCAGCGAAACGTCGTCTGTCTCTTTTTTAATAAATTAGCTGACTTTGGCTTGAAACTTAAATTTGTTAGATATATTATGAAAAAACTTTTTAATACTAAGTTTATGAGCCTTGACGAAATAGATTTTAAAGTCCTTCAGCATCTAATGGCTGAGGGACGGATCACCTGGTCAGAATTGGCCAATCGGCTAGATCTTTCAACACCCGCAGCAGGCGATCGCGTACGGCGGCTCCAGGAGCGACAGGTGATTAAAGGTTTTGCAGCCTTAGTAGATCCAGCGGCGATCGGCTGCCATTTAACGGCTTTTATTGCCGTGACGCTGGAGCATCCTCGCCACCGAGCTGACTTTCTGCAAAAAATTCACGACCTCGTCGAAATTCAAGAATGCCACCATGTCACAGGCGACGATGACTACCTGCTAAAAATCCGGTGCCACACCACGCAAGCCCTGGAATACCTGATTAGCGAAGAACTGAAAAGCATTCCTGGCGTCCTCAAAACTCGCACCATGATCGCCCTCTCTACTGTCAAAGAAACGCCTGTGTTGCCCCTGAACTAGGCAATCAGCAACGGCTATCTCTATCCTTATCCCCTCCTATGGATCTCTCCTTCTTTCTGCGCGGATTGATGATTGGTTTATCGATCGCCGTTCCGGTGGGGCCGATCGGCATTCTCAGCATTCGCCGTACCTTAAACTCAGGTTGGCTCGCAGGACTCCTGACCGGACTCGGGGCCGCTACAGCCGATGCCCTTTATGGCTGTGTAGCCGGATTTGGCTTGACCTTCATCTCAGATTTGCTGATTGATCATGCCTTTTGGCTGCGGCTGATAGGCGGACTCTTCCTCTGCTATTTGGGTGTGAAAACCTTCATCAGCAGACCAGCGGAGACGGACGATGCATCATCCGTTCCGTCATCCGCTCAGTCCATGGCTTACCTGTCAATGTATGGCTCTACGGTATTTTTAACACTGACCAATCCGGCGACGATCCTTTCGTTTGCGGCCGTATTTGTTGGGTTAGGGCTGGCGACGGTCGGCAGCAACTATCTCACAGCGGCAACGTTGGTGGCGGGTGTATTTAGCGGGTCGGCATTGTGGTGGCTGCTGCTCAGCAGTGGCATGAGCCTGGTGCGCAGCAAATTCAATCCACGTCGGTTACGGATACTCAATCGAATTTCTGGTTTAATTCTGCTGACCTTTGGCATAATTGCGCTCATGCCAATTTGATGTTGTGGGTGAGAGGGGCAACGGTGAAGGTAAAACAGTTAGTATTTCAAAAATCAAGGCGTGGGTGGCGCAAGCCTCTGGCGATCGCCCTTATCCTGATCACCTGGCTCGGCTTTGTCTTCCCCAGCTCAGCTTTCCCCACTTTATTCCCCGTCCATCTAGCTCAGGCTGACCCGATCCAGATCCTGCAACAGCAGCGGCAGCAACTTGAGCAAGAGCGATCGCACCTGACCGAGCAGCAGCGACTTTTGCAAAACCAGGAGCAATCTGCCCAACAGCAATTAGGCGGGTTGCAAAACACCGTTCAGGTGACAAGCGCCCAGATTGCCCAGAACGAGAAGCAAATTGCAGTGGCAAATCAACGCCTGAAAACGTTGGAAGCCGCTTTGGCAAAAGCTGAAGCCGTCTACACCAGCCAACAAACGGCTACCGTTGCCAGACTCCGCTTTTTGCAACAGCAGCAGCGCAGCAGCGGTTGGGCAGTGCTGCTGCAAAGCCAAAACCTCAACGAATTTCTCGATCGCCGTCAGCAGTTGCAATGGATATATGGGCGCGATCGCAAGATTTTGGCTAGTCTCAAAGCTAAAGCCGACCGGCTGGATCAGCAGCGGCGGGCAGTTGCGACTCAGAAAAACGAGATTGCCATCCTGACGCAAGAATTGCTCTCTCAAAAAGCAGAATATCAAGGCGAAGCTCAGTATCAGCGCGGCTTGATCAACCATTTGCGGCAAGATCGCCAGGCGCTAGAAGCGGCCGAAGATCAATTGAGTCGAGATTCGGACAATTTAGCAGCGCTGATTCAACATCGCATTCCTACCCAGCCTTCCAACAAATATATTTTGCGGGGCACTGGCCGCATGAGCTATCCCAGCGATGGCGAAATTACCAGCGGCTTTGGCTACCGTATGCATCCAATTTTGGGATACACCCGCTTTCACTCCGGCATTGATTTTGGCGTAGATTACGGCAGTCCCATCCATGCTGCTGATTCAGGAGTGGTAATTTTTGCCGGATGGTATGGGGGGTACGGTCAAGCCGTGATTATTGACCACGGCAAAAACATCACTACGTTGTATGGTCATGCCAGCGCCCTGTATGTCCGAGAAGGCGACTCTGTGCAGCGAGGACAGGTGATTGCAGCCGTTGGCTCCAGCGGACTCTCTACCGGGCCACACCTGCACTTTGAGGTGCGTGTCAGCGGGGAACCTGTAGAGCCATTAAGCTATTTGTAGAACCGGAACGCCTTGGGTAGGCTAAATCAAAAAACTTGCTATTCCCCCAACACCGCTTGAACGAGAACACCCCCCCGCTTGAATTACCTTTTGCCAACGGCTCATGGCGTTTAGCCATAGGGCTGAAGCCGCTGGCTTTAGCCGATTGGATTCAGATCGGTGAGGATCATGTTGAGCAGTTGCAGGTCAAACAGCAGCTCTTACGCGATCGCCCCACCGAGGTGTTTGCCAGCTTACCCGGTAGCGCAACGGCCCAGCAAGAAGTGCTGGATCTGCTAATTCCCCACCTGTTGCACTACTTTCCTCAACACTATCAGCAGCAGGGCGATCGCATAATTAATCGCCAAACTGAGCAACATTGGCGCATTGCAGACTTTGCCGCCAATCCATTAGATCTAGCCGGGCGTTTAGTTCAGGAAGATCTGTGCGTGATGCTGCCTAGCGATCGGGGTTATCTATTGTCGGCTGCTTCGGTATGTTTTCCATCGCGTTGGCGGCTGCACGAAAAGCTAGGAAAACCAACCACGCAGATTCATCAGCCCATACCAGGATATGCCGAGAAGTTAGCCCATCCTGTAGATCAGTTTTTCGATCGGCTGAAGCCTGACTATCCAGTCTATCGGCTGAACTGGAGCATTGCTGATTCACCGGATCTGTTTTTGGTAGAGGGCAGTTCAGCGTTAAACCCTGAGATTACAGCAGAGAATGCGGGCGATCGCCTGTGGGTGAGAGTTGAGCGACAAACCTTGCGGCGTTTGCCCAGTAATGGCATTCTTTTCACCATTCGAACGCACCGATATTCCGTTAGCGAAATTGTCGCCGATCCACAGGTAGCCCAAGGCTTAGCCGACGCGATTAAAGCCATGCCAACGGCAATGCAACGCTATAAAAGTCTAATTTCGATTCAACCAGCCTTGCTGGCCTACCTCGATCGCCGGGCAACCGGTGAGATGGGATCTGGGTTGTCTGTCAGCGATACCCAAGTTAAGTAAGGTAGCTATTCCCTCAGCAGCCATAGCAGTCCTAGTTGATTTATGAGAATTTGTAGTGCGGGCAGCTTGCCCCCGACCCAGCGCGAGCGAGACGACATCAAGGCAGGCTCAAAACTTGCCGGAGTCATCATTAGACTTAATTGGAAATAAGGTTTTCGGTTTGGAAATTGTGTGGTACGGCTCCGCCGTACTACAAACCAATTTCCGATCAAGTCTATTGGTTAAGCGCTCTGGGGTTGAAGATAAATAAAGGCGGCATTTGTGCCACCTCCTTGACCCACCGCAATCTGGATATTGAGGTGAGCCATACTTTCCAGATAGCGCGCTGTGTAAAGAGATCCGGTATCAACGGGTACATAGCCAATATCACTGGCTAGAGCGATGACCTGTTGTTTAGCCTCATGATGGTCTCCTGCAATAAAGGCCGTGATGGCTTGTCCATCTCGCACGGGTTCATTCATGACATCGGCAAAGATGGTGTTAAAGGCTTTGATAACGTGAGCTTCTGGCAGCAGGCGACTGATTTCTTCAGCTGCTGAGTTTTCCTGCCCTAGCAGCTTTGGGGACCAGTCAGCGTTAAGCGGATTGGTGCTGTCTATAATGGTCTTCCCCTGCGTCACTGTGGATAGTTCTGGCAATACATCGGCACAAGCCGTAAAAGGAATGGCGATCGCTACAATATCCGCAACTTCAGCAGCCTCTTTAAAAGTCGTAGAAGGATAAGGCAACTCCTGTTTTGGATGCGATCGCAAACCAATCACGATCTCATGTCCAGCCTGACTGAACAGATTGGCAAACTGTTTGCCAACATTACCAAACCCTAAGATGGCAATTTTCATAAGTGTCTCAGAACGGTAGGGGCTTCAAGATTTGTGGAATTGAACTATAGCGGTTCGCACTCGGCTAGAACCAGATGATTTTTTGAAAGCTTCGCGGAGTGAGGCTTTCAAAAAATCATCTAGACTTGACTCCGTTGAAAATTGCTATAGGTGTAGTTGAACTATGTGGAGTCGAACTAGGTGGAGTCGAACTAGGTGTAGTTGAACTATAGCCATCCCGGTATCTGATGTAAACTAGGTACCTAAAGGTGACTAGTATGGTTAATCATCAAAATCTAGAACTTCAACCCAATGTCTATGCGGCAATCTGCCCCTCTAGAGCGATACTGGCATTGATTGGAGAAAAGTGGGTCTCGTTGGTTATCGGGGCACTGGAGGGCAAGGTCATGCGTTTCGGTGAACTGAAAAGGGTCTGTGAAGGCACTTCACAAAAAATGCTGACACAGACTTTGCGGAAGCTAGAACGAGACGGACTAGTGATGCGAACCTTGTATACAGACACATTTCCAATCAAAGCTGAATATCGGCTCACTCAACTCGGTGAAAGTTTGTTGCCTATTGTAAAAGCTGCCCAATCCTGGGCCGAAGACAATCTGCATCAGATCGAAGAGAATCGAGCTGTGTACAACAAGAGCAATCAATAGCTGTGCTTTATAAGCTGTGATAGTGCAACGAGTCGCGATCGCATTATTGAATTCACAATTGCCATGTATTGGAACGCGATCGCATTGCAGTGGTGTAATGGCAGGGTATGAAATTGCAATAGCGTTGAGTTGCGATCGCGTCTCTGCCTTACAAAGAAGATGTGTCCCATCCTAGTGCCAGTTGACCCGACAGCTTGCGCTGAGCCTCCTCCCGTAAAGGGTGATAGCGAACTCCCTGCACATCCCGGAACAATTTCTCCAGACCCAGCTTGCGATAGAAAGCGCTGCCCCCAGTGATGTCCATTGCCAGGTCAACCACATTGAGCGCTGCTTTGGCCACGAGTGTTCGCCCAGTCATGATCTGATTGGTCGTCTCAAAACTAGGCTGACTGTTCATAGCTGTATCAATCAT
>DATNOY010001057.1:0-5572 GCA_036703495.1 Coleofasciculaceae cyanobacterium | reverse complement strand
GATGGGTAGATAGCCATGCCACCCAGTATTTGCCGCCGTGCGGGTCTGCTCTTTCCTCGGTCACGATGTTTTGCATTACACCACCTCCGCTTGTTGAGCTTGAGCGATCGCCGCTTTATTAGCTTTCAGCCAGCGCAGAACTCGGTTTTCCAAGTCTTTTGTCCAACCCACCTGATCGATTTGATGCTGCTCGTCGAGACTGACCAAATTGGCGTGACTAGCAATTCTGTAGAGGCAATCTAATTTGTCCGATCGCTCTGTAAATTTCTCGTAGCGTCCTGCCTGCCGTGCAATGTATTCCCAGTTCATGATGCTATCCTCTGTGTTCGCGGGTTCTGATGATGTAGTCGTTGAGTCGTGCAGCTAGTTGGTCGTTGCCCGTAGCTTCGTCCAGCAAGTTAAATAGCTTGAACCCGATCGCGGCATTCTCGTCGTACTCACAAATGGCCTGATCCTCGGGTGGCAAACTTGCGAGTGTTTCCTCAGGGTTTGCAGTCTCATACCAAGCTGCAATTCTTGCGATCGCGGGTTGAGCTAGATAGTCTTCGAGCTTTGCTGTTTTGTATGCCATTGGCTTTCCCTTGTGATGTTGCGATCGCCCCAGTAGAGAGAGGAGCGATCGCGGTTGTCTTAAGCGGCGCGACCTAGATAGCCAAAGCGCCAATCTGGGGCAAAACGAACGGTCTGAGGGCTGTGGTTTGCTGGGAGATGCACCCATTCAATCTGGAACTCAAGGCCACCTGGGGCAGGCTTGGGAGTAGTGAGAACTTTCCATGTGCCGCTAAAGTTTTGGATCAGGTCACCTTTGCGAAGTTGACTGGTGGGTAGCTTCGTCTCTGGGGCGATCGCTTGGGCTTGTGACTCAACGTAAGCATTAAGTTCGGACTGCGCTTGAAGCTGGATAGTAGCTGTCATAATAAGGATGTTCCTTTGGTTCTAGAGGGACTTTGTTGGGCGATCGCTTTTCCTGGGCCGGGGGCGATCGCCCTTTGAATTATTTGGACTATTTGAAACGGCGCTTTGCATTAGCGGGAACTGCTTTGAGTGCAGCCAGAGAGCGATCGGTTTCTTGGACGCTGCCGAGTAACTGCTTGGCTAGTTGACCTATTTCAGTCACCTCGGTTTGCAGTGCTGCATTGCGCTGCGCGATTTCCTCTGGGGTGAGGTAGCGATCGCCAATCTCATCAGAGAGAGCGAACAATTCAGCGATCGACATATCTTCGAGACTCATCGGCATCTCCTTAATTAACTAGTTGAGGTGTGAGTTTTGCTTGGGCACCTATGCTCCTCTCTGGGGCGTTGATTTACCGGGGTTGCCATCCCGCTCACCTCATATGTCTATACTAGGGTTATATACAGTAGTTGTCAACTGGTGTATAATTTAGGAATACACAACACAACTAAGATGATGGAGGCGTTGCAACCGGATGTTAATGGACGTTGTTAGGCAAATAAGGGTAACGATTCCTGACTTATCTCAGCGAATCAAAGAAGCAAGAGAGAAGGACGGGCGATCCGTCCAAGTCCTTGCAACGATGGCGGGCATTTCCACTGCTTATTGGTATCAGATTGAGCAGGAAAAACGGCAGTGGATTTCTGAGGAAACTCTACGAGGAATCGAAGTTGCCCTAGGAATTAGCCTAAACGTTGATTTTGGAGGCGATCGCAATGGTTAATTCTTCAGATGTCCCTTTTGATTCCGCTACCCATACAAGGCAAGAATATATCCAAGCTTGGCTGATGCTTGCTGGAGTAGGTGCCATCAAAGAATGGTTCAAGCTAATGTTTTCAGGAGATGGCGATCACTGGATGTTCTTTGTCTATTTGAACGGTTATAACGAAGATTTCGATGCTCAGCCAGCGCCTTGGGAGTACTGGCGAATCTTTTCGTGGGGGAGACCCAAAAAATATCGAACTCACGACGCATTCCTGCGGTGGTACGAAGAGATGGAAAACCGCGAGTGAATAACCAAAAGCGATCGCCCCTACCGTCCAAAGTCGAGCGATCGCCGCAGTAAACCCACATACATGGAGTTACCCAATGTCTAGTATCGAGCAACTTGAGCAACAAATTCAGAATGAGATCCAGATTGATGAGCAGGGTCGAGGCCATACATCGGTGAGGGGTGCGGCGAGATTGGCAGGAGTTGAGCACACTACGCTACTTAGACACTTTGAGGGTGGTGTTAATTCTAGGTCGAAATTGGCTAAAACCCTTGTGCAGCTTGGTTTTGATGTGGTGTCTTTCCCTGAAAGCGGCATCCCTGATATTGCTTTGTCGGAAATCATCTACTATTACTCCCACGATGCAGGCAAGCGATGCACCCCCGAAGCTAAACTACTGGCCCCCGTGTTTCGAGCAATTGGAGCCAGAACTTGGATGCAAAAGCTAAAGGGATGGCAAGAGAAGCCACGGGCGATCGCATCTACGCCCGCTCAGATGTTCCTGCAAGTAGCGCAACAGTTGGTGGAGCAAGAGCAGCGGCAAGCGGAACTAGATCGGCGACTATCAACCATAGAGCAAGTGCAGGCAGAAGCTCGACAAGAACTAGTTGCTCTACCTGCGCCATCTTCCGAGATACCTGAAGAAACAACTGACATGAAGATTCGACGAGTCGTCAATAGCTACTGCTCGGCGACGGGGCAAGTTCAGGGCGAAGTGTTTAGGCATCTGTATCAACAATTCCACTACCGCTACAGACGCATCGTGAAACAGCAAGCAGGAGAGAGCAAGCTGCAAGCCTTTGTCAGGCTGGGACTAATTGGCTCACTCTATGATTTAGCCGTAGAACTGCTCGCTAAGAACAACAGAATTGCATCATAGGAGTAGTGCAATGCCACAACATAGGCTTTACGGGCTGCGTGGCCAAGCATACGTCGCCAAGTACAAGCAAATATTGGCGGAGGATGGTGAGGCAATTAAGGCAGCGTTCAACGCGATTGTAACCACCAAGGGGAAGTTCACCCCTAAAGACCTGGGCGCACTTTGCAATCAGTTTAGTTTGCCTCTGACGTTGATGGATGATTGCCTGCCAGAGGTGAGCGGGTTTCGGTATGCAACAGGTACTTGGCACAGGTTGAAAGATAGGGGCGTGAAAGCCCGTGATATTGGAGTTGAATGGAGCGATCGCCCTTCTCCCTAATCCCCGTAATTTTACGGAAGATAGGGCACAATGAGAGAAGCGACACATTCCATCCATGAAAAAGCTTTCCCCTCGCGCCTGCTTGGTTGCAGCCCTTGTCATAATCCCCGCAGCCGCGATCGCCCGTCTCTTGTTAGCCAGACTTACTCCCACCGCATGGCCGTACCTGTTTACGGCCATTGTTGTTGTTGAGCAGATTTTGATTTGGAAGTTGTTTGCCCAAAAGCAGAGAGCAGAAGATCGGCAACGCCAAACCTCTGATAAGTTGCAATTTGCAGTTGCAGAAGGGCAGCAACTCCTAGTAGAGAGAGCTAATCTAGAGAGTCGAACCAGAAGCCTAGAGGAGCGCGATCGCTTCTTGAGTGAAGCCGTAAGCGGGGCTACCCATGCTCTCAAGAATCCACTCACAAATATCAATATAGTAATCAGTCGCCTGTCTCATGAGTCCCTTTCGGAGGGAGGGCAGGAACGATTGGAACTGGCGCGATCGCAGGTTGCCGTGATGTCAGGCTTAATCGATAATCTGCTTGACTACTTCAGGTTAGACAGCAATTTCATTGAGCCCAAGTTAGAACAAATCAATTTAGAGTATTGGCTACCTGAGGTGATTCGTGACCTAATCCCTCGCGCTATTTCCCGCCGCCAGACCATTAACTGTTCTGTTGAGAAGTGCGAACCATTACTGTCAGATAAGGCGATGCTGGGTAGAGCGATCGCGGAACTCCTCACCAACGCCTGCAAGTATTCTCCGAGTCGCTCTGATATAGAAGTGTTTGCACGACTCGACCCAGGTTTAGATAAACACGTAATCGAGATTAAAAATACTGGGAAGATTGCATTCCTAGAGCAAGCCAAAATCTGGGATAGTTTCTATCGTCCACCTCATGGCGATCCTTACAAGCAAGGTGGTCACGGGTTTGGTTTATCGCTGGTCAAAAAGATTGCGAGCAAGTTGGATGCCAAGGTATCGGTGAGCAGCTTAAATAATAAGGTTACTTTTCGGGTTGTGCTGTAGGGCGATCGCTTTGTCTCTCACCAATGGGCAAAAATGAGCCACAAAGTTATTTGACGTGAATCTATTAGTGTCTAGCGATCGCCTACCTCACTTTTGCAAACACAGTACGCCTCAAAATCTCTTCCTCTAGTTCCGCGTCAGATAGGCCATCCAACGAACTTGAGTAGGCATCAAAATCACCCTCAAAGCTTTGGTCGTCTAGTTGGCTCACAACGTTGGGGCGCGATCGCAGGTTAGACATTTTGTGAAATAGCCGCATGTGTGGCCTGCCGTATTTGTCGAGTGGGTCTCTCATGGGCGATTTTCTCCTAATGCCTCATCTGCCAGTCCTTGTAAATAGGGTCTGATTTTGTCTTTAGTCAATGGAGGGCGATCGCCATACTGCACCAGTTTTTCATTTACTAGCTCGATAATCTGTTCTCGCTCTGGTGTCATATCTTCTGAGTAGCAGGTGACGTAAACTCTTCCGCAGTTATCCCAGAGCTTACCGCCAAGCCCAAGTAGCCCACAGAAGCGATACTCAACGCAGCCGACGAATTGAGCAGCCAGGAATTGATCGCGATCGCTCTCATTGGCCCCAGCATCAGCCACCAATATGTCCCAAATTTGATTAGCTGTTTCAGGTGTCATGGGCGATCGCCCCTCCAAATATGTGCCCACTGAAAACGAACGTCTGCTGCTTTGGCGGCAAGCATGTCTTCCTCTCGATCGCCAACATATAAGCACTCAGAAACTGACTCCTCTAGGCTGTCGGTGGTTCGAGCGATCGCCAATTGAATCATGCCTGGTTCTGGTTTTCTGAATCCTGGCTCACCATCTTGCCGCTGAAACACTTCGCCACCTGAGGTGCTAACTTCCCAGCACATCTCCCCAATACCTGGACAAATATAAATGCAGTTCATGGTGTGGCTGAGCAACCTCAGAGTGTGGCGTTGTTCTTCTAGGCAACTCCCTATGGTTTTGAATCCAGCTTCTACACCACCTTGGTTGCTGATTCCAGTAACGCACCAACCTTGAGCTTTATATTTAGCGATCGCTTCTGCTGCACCCGCAATCAGCTTTTGGTCAAACGGATCATTGATAAACGTCGCACCACTGGCTGTCTCTCGCACTGTGCCGTCAAGGTCTAATAAAAGTAGTTTATTCATTGCGATCGCTCCTATTCAGCAAAAAGATCCACCAGTTCTTTAGATGGCTTTGGTGGGTTGTCCAAAGTTTTTAAGAAAATCTGACTATCGGCATCAGACAAAATCAGAACGCTTGGCGGATAGTATTCGTCTAATTCTTCATCATCCATTGCATACCTCTCTCATTCATCTCAATCAACCGTCGCTTCCATTCTGACTCAGGCAAGCACATCAACTGCTTGCGGTAATTTGCCCGTGCTGTGGCAATCAATATCGGGTCGTGGTTC
>DATNOY010001056.1:0-9447 GCA_036703495.1 Coleofasciculaceae cyanobacterium | reverse complement strand
GCAAGCCTGCAGCCGGAACCCCTACGGCACAACCTGAAATCCAAACTTTGCCCCTTGGGGTGCTGCGCTGCCTGCAACCGCTTCCACCAGGATTGGCTTCTCCACCCGTTCGCCCTCTGGGGTAAACTGCAAGGGTTCTCCAGCCGTTTGAGCCGCTGAGAGGTTGACCGATCGCAAAGCCTGGACAACGCCAGCACGATCGGTAGCACTGGACAGCGCCACAGTTAGCGCTTTGGTAGCATCAAAGCTGCTAGCCGTCCGCCAGTTCACCTGCCCTAACCAGCGCTGTTCTGCGGTTTTGGCATAAGCCGTTTGAGGATACCAGGGAACCGCCAGCACCAGCCCCTTGACCGCTTCACCGCCATCCGTCAGGGTGGTAGGGTTATACATGACATCACCGCCCAGCAGCTGGAGCCGTTGCTCAGCTGGCAGTTGGGCATTCTCGCGGGCAACGGCGATCGCCACAGAGGTGGTTTTAGTACTGGGAAACAGCAGGATAGCCCGCACTGCACCGGCCGCACTTGCAAGAGACGCTTTGATATCTAATGTCGAGCTAGACAAATCCACCGGGGGCTGGGGTACCTGTCCGCCGAGCTGGGTAAACTTTCCGGTAAATGCCTGCTGAATGCTGTTGCTGTAGTTGCTAGTAGAGTCGTAGAACACCCCCACCTGCTTGATGTTGAGCCGATTGATAACATAGTCGGCCAGGGTTTCACCTGAGGCTTGATCAGAAGGGACGGTGCGAAAGAAAGTTTTACCTGAAAGAACCGTGCTGGTACTGGTAGAGGACAGCATGGCTAGTCCAGCACTCTCGTAAATCGGCAAGGCTTTGGCGCTGGCATCGCTAGAGTTGTGACCAATCACCGCCAGCACAGCAGGGTTGCTGGACAGCTGTTGCGCCACGGCTGCCGCTTTAGCCGGATCGTTGCCATCGTTAACAATCATGACTTCTAGCAACCGCTGCTTGGCTCCACCAGCGTCATTAAACTGAGTTTGGGCATCGGCAATGCCGCGCAAAATTTCCTCGGCCGACGTGGCTTTGTCATTGATCGGCACCACGGTCGCCACAACCAGCGGATTGCCAGCTTGGCGGGCACGCGCGTTGTTGTAATAAATTTGCGGCTCAGGATCGTTAGGCGCACTTTTAGCTGCTTTCTCAAAAAATGTGGCGGCTTGGGCATAGTCCCCTTGGGCAAAGGCAGCAATACCGCGATCGCGATCGAAATTTCCTCGGTAGACAAATAGCGTGCGTTCACCGCTGCTAAACCGGTCAGCATCGGCAGGAGCAGCGTTAGGCAAAGTTGGATTAACGGCATTGGGGGAAGGCGCATTACCCGGATGCATCGCTTTCCATAAAAACCAGGCTCCTCCGCCCAATGCCGCCACGAGTGCGGCGGTGATCAGTCCGGCGGCTAATCCTACCCCCGATCCTGATCGACCGCTGCCCCCGCTAGCGGCACCGGCCGCTGGTCGTTTGCCCTTGGGTACTTCAATGGCTTCTCGAGGCAAGCCGCAAATTGCACAATCGGGGCCAAAATTTTCGTAGGGTTGGTGGGCAAAAGCGTTGGGATAATCTTTGCCGTCTTTGGGTTTACCTTCACAAGTCCAGCTTCTTGATGTGCTCACAGTTATGACCCCAATGATTTATGTGAAAGGATTTTGTAAAATTGATTTTGGGTAGCGATCGCCGCTGAGGCTAAGTTAGACCCGGATAAGAATTAGGAGACTCGGCACTCAAGACCGAGCCGAAACCTGCAATCCCGATCGCTTCACCTGCAAGGGTTGCGGATCAAGCTCTGGGCAGAAGGTTGACTCCTGCATCCCGTCTTCAGTTTTTATAGTCGTAGTCTAATAGGGTAAGAACGGGGGGCAGAGGTGGAACCCCTGATTGAGGACTGCGTCCCCACCTTCGTCCTTACGGGACTGGCTACAGCCATAACTACGGCCACTGGTGGCCGTAACCCATGATTCTGGCTCTTGATCTAGATTATCTCAGCAGAAATCTTGTGAACGATGAATCCGCCTTTGTTTCTTTAAATCCGGCTCTGCATGACCAGTGTTCCCTTCGGCACAGGCGGATCGGCCGCTTTTTCAGAGGTGATCAGCATTTGCACCGTGGTGGACTGACAGGCCGTTTCCGGAGCCAGCCATTGAGTCGTGACGGCTTCCTCCGTACTGGCATTGAACTGCCCACAAAAGGTAGGATTTTTGCCATTTGCAGGCATAGCCCAGAGTCGATACACCTGCCCTGCCGGTAGAACAGGCAGATTTTTGGCCACAATAATCACCCGCTGCCCTGGGGCCACAACCAGGCTGCCCGAAGCAGCGGTTGCCTGCTGCGTTCCCTCCAGCGTATAGGTTTGGGTGCCGCGTTGCCGAAGTGCCGCAATCACAGATTTTGCTTCCTGACTCTCCTGCCGCAACCGATAGTTATCAACTCCCAACGCCAAAAGAGCCACGGCTGCGATCGCACCTCCCAGGGCATAGGCTCTGGCAAACCAAGGATTCTGCCGATTGGGGATAACGCGCTCTGCTGCCGGGCGTAACGGGATCGGCGATGGAGCATCGGCAGGAGCCAGATCGGCTGCCTCTGCCTGCATCCCGGATGAAGCGGATAAGGAAGTACTGGGTTCAGCCTCCTGCTGCGGACTCGCGGCTGCGGCTAAAATCCGGTCTCGCAGCTGCGGTGAAGGGTCTTGCTGCGACAAAGCATAGGGGACTAGCGCTAAAACTTCCTGGAGGGAAGCCACTTCCAGCGTCAGTCCAGGGTTTTCTGCCAGCAGGCGCTGCATTTCTTCTGCTTCTTCAGGACTTAGATCGCCTAAAGCGTAGCCTGCCATCAATTCTTGCCAATTTTCAGGGAGTGCGGAGGTCATGATTTGGGAGTAAAAGAAAATGAGAACGAAGGATGGAAGACAGCGACGATGGCAGAATCACGCAAGGCTAAACATATCCTTGAAGGGCTTGACGCAGTTTGAGTAAGCCTTGACGAGAGCGAGTTTTGACGGTTCCCAGCGGAATGCTCAGCTGTTCGGCAATTTCAGATTGGCTCAGTCCCTCATAGTAGGCAATTTCTAGAACTCGACGTTCATTAGGCGGCAGCTTCTCTAAAGCCACTCGAATAATTTGCGATCGCTCTCCCATGGAAACCTGCTCTAGTGGCGTTGCCATTACCGTTTCGCCCCGTGTCATACCTTCCCATCGCTGCAAAAACCGATACCGACTCCCGCGCGATCGCAATTTATCAATAGCCCGAGAGCGGGTCATGGTCGTTAGAAAACTGCTGAGGGAACCTCGGGCAGGGTTATAAGCCTGCCGCTGCCAGAGCGCCAGGAAAATTTCTTGCGTCACATCTTCGGCTTCTTCAGAATTGGCCAATATTTTGAACGCTAAGCTGAACACCAACCGAGAGTAGCGATCGTACAGCAGTCCCAGGGCCTGAGTTTGACCGCCTTTGAGGGCAGAGAGGAGATCAAGATCAGTCGTCTCTGCAGAGAACGTGACGCTAGAGTTGAGGGCGGAGCTTTCTGAATCCATGGGTTGTAGAAAATAGTTTTGAGAATCAGTCAACGCAGAGCCATAACAATTCACGTTTCTCGATTCATCAATCCCTCCTTTAAATACGCAAGCTGAGGGAATTTGGATCTAACTGAGATTGGCCTGCTCTATCCGCTTGAACTTTAAACCTCTTTCCAGGCTTGAGGCTGCTGAAATTTGTAGAGATCCTGGATCACCTGAGTCCAACCCTCAGCCAGCGATTGCAGGATGCGATCGCCCTTCTCAGCAGTTGCCACCGTTGGATCACCCAAAACACCGCTTTTGCTGAGATCGCGCGTTGTCCAGGCAAACGGCAGTTTGCCCTCCATACTCAGCAGGCTATCTTCTGGTAATTGCTGCGGGTACTCTGTGACTGCCTTATCCATCTGCACCTGTTCTGGCAAAATCGACAGCAGTAAACTCGTTTCGCCATCACCTGCATGAATACCCAACTCGGCTTCCTGTTTTGTCATCAACTGGTTGGCAATATTGGGTACGCGCCAGACAAATAGCGGAAACACCATAAAATCTTCGTATTTTTGGTGTAAATCTCGCGCCACAATCTCCATGATTTGAGGCTGTCCCCCATGCCCGTTTACCAACGCCCATTTCCGAAATCCAGCCCGATACAGACTTTCGCCCACTTCCATTAAGGTTGCAATCAGCGTTGTTGCACTGAGGGTAATCGTGCCGGGGAAGTGCCAATGCTCGTTGGATTTGCCATAGCACAGCGTGGGTAGCGCATAGGCCGGAATACTGGGCTCAAGCTGTTCCAGGGCTTTGCCAACTGCCGCCGTGGCGATCGCCGCATCCACCACGAGGGGCAAATGCGGCCCATGCTGCTCGATCGCCCCGATGGGCTGAATCAGCACTACATTTGCTTTATCCGGCATGGATTGAATTTCTGTCCAAGTCAGGTAGGGGAAGAAGCGATCGGGCGGAATGAACGTGTGCATAGATTAAGCCTGATTAAGGGGCGGCTAGAATACTGAACTCTACCTGACGTCAGTGACCGGCGTCATCTCGGCGGAAGGGGAGGAGGTGGTCTGGGTCGGCGGACGCAACGTTACATAAGCTAACGGTCCCAAAAGCGGCAACAGCGCCACTGCCCAAAAAATTCGCGGATCGCTGAGCCCCCGTCGTGCCATGTCATCCCCCAGCAAAACGGGAAACAGCAAACACAGCAAGCAGAAATCTAGACTCATGACATGGATAAACCGACTCGTTTGCCACTGAGTCACAAAATCATGCCAGTCGCCCTGGGTAAGTCCGTAAATCAGCAGGGCGATCGCGCCCAAGGCGACCAAACCGCCAAACCAGCGGGAGTCTGTAATCCTCAGCCATCCCTGCTTGGCTCCCACAAAAGTAGGATGAGGCTGGCGCAAGGTCAAGTAGGGCAGTAGGGCAAAGGCTCCGACTGCAAATGAAGCCAACGAAAATGGCCAGGCGCGCAGTTTTTGCCCCCTGCCATCCAAGAACAGAACGCAGGCATACAGCAGCGGCATAACGCCCATAATGTTGAATAAGGCGACAATCAGCGGATTGATGCCCGCCACATTGCCTGTGGAAAGATTTTGAATCAGCTGAAACGTATCTGGGCGATCGGGCGGTGCCAGCAAAAAGGCATAGAGCACAAATCCAGCCCACAACGTCCCTAAGGCAATTTTCTTGAGCATGGTGCAGGTTCTAAATTCAGGCAGATCAGTACAGGTTCAGCTTTTAGAGTAAAGGCTTTACAGTGAAAATAGAACGGTTCCCCTCGCAGAATTTGTCCAGTGTCTGGAGATCTAAGAATCGCGAATTTAATAAAATCCAAAACTTAATTTTTGACTTAATTTTTGAAAGTGCGGCAGTGCCGCGCTTTCAAAAATTAAAAGTTTGGTTTTAATTAAGTCGTGATCCCCAGCAGGGGCAGTGCTCCAAACCCTAGCCCTAGATTTTATGGAATCCCCGAGCCCTAAGGACGAAAACCCTATGGCAGAGCAGCCCCCCAGCTATGGCGTTGTCTTGGTGACAGCCTCCTCGCAAACGGAAGCGGAAGCGATCGCCCAATCCCTTCTCCAAGCCCGATTGGCCGCCTGCATCAGCCTATTTCCCATGCGATCGCTCTACACCTGGCAAGGCGAAGTCCACAACGATCAGGAATGGCAGCTATTGATCAAAACTGACCTCAGCCAATTTTCTCAGCTGGCAGCCCAAATCAAAGCCATTCATTCCTATGAACTGCCTGAAATCATTGCGCTACCGATTCTCACCGGTTCTCCAGACTATCTAGAGTGGATAGGAGCACAACTCAAGTAGTGATAGGGCTACCCACTCAGATGCGGACAAGGGGATGGGGGGACTGCGCCCCGTCTCATCTGGCTTTAGCCGAGTGCGAACCGCTATATGCGAAACACTATATACGTTCTTTAAGGCTGCTGCTGGTCTCCGACGTAGATCCACTCACTGCTCAAGTCATGTCCGGCAATGTTCAGCAATTCAGTAATGGCTTGGCGATTGGGAGCCAGGCGCAGCGTCATGGTGTCTAGCCAATCGAGAGGAGCTTGTACCTTCAAACGCACCACTTGTTCGGGTTCACTCACCGTCATCACCTCATATTTCATCACCTGTACCACCTGACGAGGCGGTGTGGCAGAGGAAACCGATGGGTCATTCTTAAGCGCATTGCCTAAGAGATTAATCACCGTAATTTGGTTGGCGGCAAGGTAGTAGTGCGTTCTGCCCCCATTCGTTGTCCATTGCCCCAAGAGCGACTGTAAGACCGGCAACGATCGCCGTCCGCCGCTGTTGCCTACTGCCACCTGCTGAGACTCTGAAGGAGGCTGACGGGTTACCGAACGAGCAGCAGCGTCCAAAATTCCAGACAGCGAAGGGAGCGATCGCGATTCTGCTGCCGCCTTAAGATAATTGCTCGACAGGGTCAAACATAGGATAGAAACAATAGCCGCGAAACAGGCTTTACGCATACAAGGGGGTGATAGAGAGACGGGTCAATCGCTTTGCTCAGTCACAGGTTTAGGTAGGGGTCAGTTCACCCATCTGGGGGATGAGTGACACCCAAGTTCTGTATTAGCATCAGAACGTACTTCGTACTTTACACAATCAAACCCTATTTGTCAGTTCGCAGCTCTACAGTTGTTGAGAAAGACTGCGAGTGAAAGCGCGAATTGCTCAAACAGGCTCAGAGAAATTTTATGTTGTCGCTTTTCACGTATGGTCTGACATTCGGTGCATCCGAAACTGTTTCAGGCGCAAAGGAATCAGCCAGGCAAACCTCTTCGTTGCAGTCTCCTGAAGATATTCCTCCCTCCCTTCCCAGCTCTCAAAAATGGCATTCCGGGCTGATCAGCTCCCTCAGAGCACTGCTGAATCCTGGCAGCTGACCTGGTATCCTCCCTTACCTATATTTCTTCTAGCGGTATCCCTCCTAGCGGTTGCTCGCTACCTCAATTTGCCGAACCACGGTTAAGGCAGAGTAGCTAACTCCTGCCGTCCCTTCACCCGGATGAGTCGAGTCCCCTACTAACCAGAGGTGGTTAATCGGCGTGCGGTTGGCAAACCCAAACGGGCCAAAGGTGGAAACCCGCTGCCCAATGCCCCCAACAGCACCGTGATCGCGGGCAGTGTACCGGGCAAAGGTACGTGGCGTGGCAGCCTCAACATGGATTAGGGTTTCAGGCGTGAGGTGGAAGAATTGCGATAGGCGAGCGATCGCCGTCTCGGTGTATTGCTGTTTCAGCACCTCATATTTTTCCGCAGTGCCATCCCAGGCAGCCGTGTCGGTAAATGACGACGCAATCACAGTGGCATAGCCAGCGGGTGCCCGACCGTCCCCAGGACGACTGACGGAAACAAACAGAGAATTGTTCTCTGCAATAGGGCGATTGTAATCGTATAAAAATTGCAGATGGGGCGGACAGTCCTCTGGCAGGGCTTCCTGCTTTACCCCTAGGTAAATGACAAAGGCACCCGACGACGGAGGCAGCTTGTCTACCCGCTGCTGATAGCCCTGTGGAGCCTGCTCACCCAACAGCTGCATCAGGTTTTGGACCGTGACATTGGCAACCACATGATCTGCCGGCTCAGTCCAGGTTTCCCCCGTTTTTTGATTGCGGATGGCGATCGCCGTCGCTTGTCCATTTTCGGTCTGAATGCGCTCAACGGTATGCCGCATCAGCAGCTTACCACCGTCGCGTTCCAACGCTGCCACCAGACGATCGCTCAATGCCTGCATACTGCCGTGTAGATGATAGAGTCCCTGTGGCTCTTGAGACACCCCCAATGCAGTCGCAGCATATAGCAAAGCCGTTTCGTCTGCATCGACTTGGGAGTAAAGCTTAAGCTGCAAATCCAAAAAGGTTTTGAGGCGCAGCTGATCGCCGAGTCCAGACCAGCGCAGCACTTGCCCCACGGTAGCAAAGGTATAGGGCAGCGTCAGCAGCGTGTCTGGACGCACAGCTTGAGCCAGCTGCCAAAGATCCCAACCGTTGCGCGGGGGCAGAACCGGATCGCGTGACTGAAACGCCCAACTGTAGCGGAACAAATTCGCCAGAAGCTGCCAGAACGTTTCGCTGCCTGGAAACTGCCGTTCGCGTTCAGCTTTCCAGCGTTGTGGATCGCGCCAGACGCTAATCGGTTGAGTTTCACCCGGAAGATAGACCGCACAGGCAGGGTCGCAAGGGGACGCTTCTGGCAGCGCCATATCTAATTCTGAGAAAATGCGATGATGAATACCGCCCGGTTCTAATCCTGCGACCTGCGTCGCTCCCACATCAAAGGTAAAGCCTCGCCGTTTGAAAGTAGAGGCGCAGCCGCCCGGAACGATCGCCTGATCAAGCACCAGCACCCGATATCCGCGTCGGGACAACAGAGCTGCTGCCGTCAGCCCCCCAATGCCAGCCCCAATGACAACCACTTTGCCTTGACTGGCTGTGCCTTGATTGGCTGTACCTTGACTGGCTGTGCCTCGGCTGGCTTTCCCCTCCCTAACTTTGCTCTGGCTCATTTTTAATAGAGTTTACATTTCTTAATATGCTGTGTCTTCATTTTACTGAAGATCTGAAGATCTATAGCAATCCCAAAGGATTGGTGAGCAGAGGGTGGTGGAGGCAGTGCCCCCACCACCCTTGGTTGGTTTTCTCATGACTAAATTTAGAACTGCTATATGAAGATCGATAACGTCAAGAACTGGGCACGTTGCAATCCGCTATCTGTGATATCTGCTACCTTATTCGCGATCTCAACGGCTTAAAGTGTGAGTTCATGACCCATCAGTTGCTTGCTCAGCCAATTTATTGACCGAAGCATCCTAAAAATTGATTTGAGGGACATTAAGGATATCAACAGCCGCAATGAGTTCTAGACCTTCTCGCTCTCCCCAATTTTCTCAGTTCCGTCGTCGCCGCTTTCTCCAGCTTTCTACTGCCGCCTTCTCGGGCTTAGCACTCGCTAACTGTCGCCGTTCCTTAGAAGGCGGAGCCTCTGCGCCCGCTAGTTCTCCTAGCGCAGCGAGTGGCAAGCAGCTCAACATTTATACCTGGGCAGAGTACACCAGTCCTGATTTGGTCAAACGCTTCACCGACCAAACGGGCATTCAGGTGATTACCGACCTTTACGACTCCAATGAGACCATGCTGGCCAAGCTGCAAGCCGGCGGCGGCAAACAGTACAGCATCATCTACCCATCTGATTACATGGTGCGGCAGATGATTGACTTCAACTTACTGACAAAGCTGGATCCAGCGCGCATTAAAGGAATGGACGGCATAGGCAAGCGCTGGCAAAGCCCCTCTTATGATCCCCAAAATGCCCATAGCATTCCCTACAACTGGGGAACTACAGGACTGCTCTACAACACCAAAGTTTGGAATCAAGAACCCCAAGACTGGGGCGATCTCTGGGTTCAAG
>DATNOY010001055.1:0-3381 GCA_036703495.1 Coleofasciculaceae cyanobacterium | reverse complement strand
ACTCAGAGAGTTCCTACAGATACTCGAATGGGTTGCCAAGAAGAAGGGGAAACAGGTTGTCTACATTGATCCTTGGTATCCTAGTTCAAAGACTTGCTCATGCTGTGGTCATGTTTTGAAGGAGTTAGATCTATCTATTCGTCGCTGGCGATGCCCGTCCTGCAATTCAGAAAATGACCGGGACGAAAATGCCAGCATCAATATCAAACAGGTTGGGGCATCAATCTGTTCGGAAGGCGACGTAAGACAGTCTCAGGCTGCGGTTGCTGTTTGACCGGAGAATCCCCCGTGCTTCTAGCCGGGGGAGTGTGTCAATACTGAACGCTACGATAACGCCATACTCCAAGGGGTAGGTCTACGAGTTTGCTATCCCTGCTCAGACTGCGTGACTGACGATCGCAACCGTTGCACCAGATCTTGGAAGGGTTGCCAGTCATCCTGAGTCGCGATCGCATCCCAAACTGCCTCAATTTCCGGCCGGATCAAGACGGTTGTGGGGTTGTGTTGGGCCAGACGCTGAGCGATCGCCTCTAATTCATCGGCAGGTAAGCTATTGAGCACCTGGTGGTAAAACTGTCGCCATTGCTCAAAAGTGGTGACTACGCTATCGGGTTGCTCTAGCTCTGGGTCGAGAGCGGCAGGAAAAATATTTTCGGCCGCCTGCCGCCAATCGGGCGCAAACTGCTGCCGCAGTGCCAGAAAGAAATCGTGATAGCCGACTTTGCTTTCTGCCAACAGCTGTAGCGTCAGTCTGAGGAGGCGATCGCTCACCTCCACTGAAACTTGATCCAATCCTTCCTCAAACCCTAGCTTGCGCAGCATCCTTTGGCGATAGACAGCGGGGTAATGCTGTTCAAATTGAGCCAGAGCAGCTTCCATTTCAAAGGGATCAATCAATCCCTTCAGCGGGGCTTGCAGCATTTGCAAATTCCAGACGCAGGCGGCAGGCTGATTGCCGTAGCAGTATCGCCCAAAGTAGTCGAAATAAGCAGCCGTGAATTTGGCATCATACTGCGGGATGAAAGCATAGGGGCCATAGTCAAAGCTTTCCCCCGCAATGGACATATTGTCAGTGTTGAGTACCGCATGGCAAAACCCTACCGACATCCACTGCGCCGTTAACTCAGCCACGCGCTGCACCAGTTCGGCATAAAAGCGAACGTAGCGATCGTCCCCTTGCAAATGCGGGTAATAGATAGCCAGCACATGATCGAGCAGCTTTTGGATTAAATCTTTGCGCCCCAGGTAATGCAGCCGCTCAAAGGTGCCAAAGCGGATATGCGATCGCGAGAACCTCACCATCACCGACGAGCGGGTGGGAGACGGTTCATCTCCGCGCCAGAGGGCTTCTCCCGTTTCGATCAGGCTAAGACAGCGAGAAGTCCGCACCCCTAAGGCATGCAATGCCTCAGCCGCCAATACTTCTCGCACGCCCCCCTTCAGGGTCAAGCGTCCGTCAGCACTTCTAGAGTAAGGCGTTGTGCCTGATCCTTTGGTGCCCAAATCATACAGTTCGCCATCGTGGCCGCGCACCTGCCCATACAAAAAGCCTCTGCCATCGCCCAAATTGGGATTGTATTCCCCAAACTGGTAGCCGTGGTAGCGCATGGCTAGCAAGGGCTGGCGATCGCAAAACTGCCCAAACGCCTCCACAAAATCGGCATCGCTCACGGCTGCCGCATCTAATCCCAGCTGAGGCAAAAGCGCATCATTGCGAAACCGCAGCAGATGTTGGGGAAACTCGGCCGCCCCTACCGGATCGGCATAATCAGCGCCGAGCTGCTCAAAAGCAGGCTCATAGGGCAGAGACAAAAACGGATTAGACGATCCCATGACATTCTCTATGACAGTTTCCACGGCTTGCTCAAACGAGTCCAGCTTTTCAACGAATTTGATCAAATTCAGTCGTCCGCCAAAAGGTAGAGCTATTGTGGAATTTTCTCCACATACTTCACCAAGCGTGGCAACCGATCATCAGGGGCTGGACAGCGATGAATTTCAACCTTAACAACATTCTCCACACGCTTCAACCTGCCGCTACTAGCAAAACTTCGCCACCGGCCAGATCGTCTCCGTTGACGAATTTGGGCTATTTTACCGGGCAGGCGATCGTTGAACAAAGCATTCAGCCTGACAAACCCGGACGGGTCAGATTTAAAGGTTCGCGATGGACTGCCCGCTGCGATCAGCCCATTACCATTGCACCGCATGAGCTAGTGGATGTGATTGGCGTGCAAAATCTAACGCTTTTAGTAGAGCCTGCCTTTTTGCTGAGTGCGTCTCACATTGGCTTAAACAAGGTGCATCAAGCCTTAGGACAGGAGAAGCGACTGCCTGAAAACCGGTCTGAACGCATGCCCGAACCCTCGCAGCCCCCTAACGCTCAGTCGCCAGACGGCTCCGCCCAGCCAGTGCCATCTGCGGCTGCGATCGCGCCGGAAACCTGGCAGCGCTTTATCGAAGGCAAGCCCGTCTATTTAAAAACCTTTCAAGCCTACTGCGAAGCATTGCATTTGAACTGGCGAGAAGTCGTTGGCTATGGCGATTTAGAAGCCGATCTAGACTCCGCCGATGAGGCAGAAGCCCAAGAGCTAAAAGCTCAGTCCGAAGACGATTTAAGCTTTGTTGGACGGGATGAAGCGATCGCCGATCTCAACCGTCTGGTTGCCGATCAGGCGCGGATGATCCTGATTTTGGGAGAAGGGGGGATTGGCAAAACGGTTTTGGCCCAGCAATTCTTCAGCCAGGCAGGCTTTGATCTAGTGCTGGAATGCTGGATGGCCAAAGAAACCCCAAACATTACAACCGCCGAATCGGTAGTCCTGGGCTGGCTGCAACAGCATTTTAATGAAGCCGCCGGGCGCACCTTTGGCATGACCTTAGAGCAACTGCGGCGGCATCTCCAGGAGCCATCCCGTTCGGATCAATCGCCGCGTAAAATTGGCATCTTGATTGATAATCTGGAGCCTGCGTTAGATCGGCAGGGCCAGATTCTCGCAGCCCATCGCGGCTATGCGGCATTGCTGGAAACCTTATCGGATCCCTCCTTATCCTGTGTGACGGTGATTACCAGCCGCGAACCGCTGCATGAACCGGCGATCGCGGCGCAGCCTTATTCCCTGGCAGGGATAGATGAACCGGCATGGCGGCAATTTTTGGGCAGTCGTGGGTTAGTCGATGATTCTTCTGCCTTAAGCGAAATGCATCAGGCTTACAGCGGCAATCCCAAAGCCATGACCATTCTGTCGAGTGCCATCAGTGTGGACTATGGGGGTGACATCCAGTCCTTTTGGCAAAATCATCAAACCAATTTACTCGATGAGCCGGATCTGCAAGCCCTGGTCTCCAGCCACTTCACTCGCCTGCAGCAAATTTATCCAG
>DATNOY010001054.1:0-3412 GCA_036703495.1 Coleofasciculaceae cyanobacterium | reverse complement strand
ACTGCTCCACCGCCTGCCCGCCCTAGCGTCCGGCACAGTTGCTCAAACCTATTCCGGCATTTGGGGCGTTACCCCAGACTACCAGCCGATTATCGATCGCCTGGAACATGTGCCTGGTCTATATTGCGCCATCGGCTTTAGCGGGCATGGCTATAAGCTCAGCCCGATTATTGGCGATCTGGTGAGCCGGTTCATTACTGGAGCCACCCACGAGCTAGTGGATGAGCTGAAACTCTTCCGCTACAGCCGCTTCCAGGAAAACGATTTGATCAAAGCACCCTTCAGCTATTCGCAGGCCAAGGGGTTGAGATGAAGGCTGAGTGCAGAGAGGTTTGCCACCTCTCTGCGGCCACACCCTATTGCCCATCACCCACTATTGCCTATCACCCACTATTGCTCATCCTAACTATTGCCCCATCACGAAATCTGTCCCTGCCAGCGGCACTTTTGCCATAGCGGAAGCTTCCAGCGTCAACGCCACCAAATCTTCTCGTTCTAGGTTGTGCACATTGGATTTGCCACAGGCCCGAGCGATCGCCTGCGTTTCCATTACCATTGCCTGCAAATAGTTGGCTACATGGGTGGCAGCCGCTTCCACCGGCAGGCGCTCCATCAGAGACTCTTCCTGGGTGGCAATACCCACCGGACAGAGACCCGTATGGCAGTGATGGCAATGATAGGGTTCTGTGCCCAGCTTATGATAGTCCTCCAGGTAAATCGGCTTGTTGCAGCCCATGGCAATCAGGCTAGCGGTGCCAATGCTGACCGCATCTGCCCCCAGCGCCAACGCCTTCGCCACATCCGGACCTGAGCGAATGCCACCCGAGACTAACAGCTGCACTTCGCCATAGACGCCGCTTTCTTTTAACGCTTCTACCGCCTGGACAATGGCCGGGAGGGTTGGAATACCGACATGTTCTTGAAAAATGCTCTGAGTAGCGGCTGTGCCCCCCTCCATGCCGTCCAGCACAATCACATCTGCCCCTGCTTTAACCGCAAGTTTGACATCATCCTTAACCCGAGTTGCGCCCATTTTGACGTAAATCGGAATTTCCCAATCGGTGGCTTCTCGCAACTCTTCAATCTTAATTTTCAGATCATCTGGCCCAATCCAATCGGGATGGCGACAGGGCGATCGCTGATCCACCCCCTCCGGCAGCGTTCGCATGCCAGCCACTACCCGATTTACCTTTTGTCCCAGCAGCAAGCCGCCCCCACCGGGCTTTGCCCCTTGCCCCACGACAATTTCCACCGCATCTGCTTGCTTCAAATCTTTGGGGTCAAAACCATAGCGAGACGGCAAACACTGGTACACCAGCTTGGCCGAAGCCTGCCGCTCTGCGTCCAACATGCCGCCATCCCCTGTAGTCGTAGAAGTGCCCATCCAGGTAGCCGCCTGTCCCAGCGCCACTTTGGCGTTACGGGAGAGCGCTCCAAAACTCATGCCAGCAATTGTAATCGGAATCTCTAGCTCAATCGGCCGCTTAGCATGGCGCGTACCCAGGAGGGTTTTCGTCTCACATTTTTCTCGGTAGCCTTCTAGCGGTAAGCGAGTCAAAGATGCCGTGAGAAACACCAGATCATCCAAGCGCGGCACATTCCGAAAGGCACCAAATCCTCGGATATGGTAGCGTCCCAGTTCAGCGCGTTCTTGGATAGCATGAATCGCTTCTGGTGTATAAGTCTGGCTAGTCTGGAGGAGGCGATCGTTCATGAGGAGAAGGGGATAGGGGTAATGATGTAGGGAATGGAGGGAACGTAGGGGCAAAGCCTTTGCAGATTTAAGCTTCTGTCTTTCACATCGCCTCTATGACGAAGGCTTCGCCCTTACCACATTGAAAAATCTCTAGGCTTGAAGTTGTAGAGCTGCTTGGCGCAAACCACTTTTTTGAATGGATAATCTGCCGCCTTCACGCCCCAGGGGCTTAGCTTTTGCTCTAACATTTGCCAATCCGCATCCGTCAAAGGTTGGCAGTGGGCATCTGCCCCTAGCGAGGCGATCGCCCCGCCCACAAAAATTTCGCCCTCATAAATGGAGTCGGCCAAATTTGCTCCTGCATCTCCACAGATAATCATCCGCCCCTGCTGCATCATGAAAGCACTGCCAGAGCCAACATTCCCGGTCACAATCACCGTTGCACCTTTCAAGGAAATTCCGGCTCTGGCCCCCGCATTGCCCAAAATACAGAGGGTGCCGCCGCGGGCCGTCGCCCCAACATTGGCCGAAGCATCTCCCCGCACCACAATTTGACCCGACATCAGGTTTTCGCCCAGCGACCAGCCGCAGTTTCCCTGAATTTCCAGGTTGACGTGATCGCTCAAGCCACCGCAGTAGTAACCCACCGAGCCCTGGATGCGAATGCGCAGATCCGTATCCAGCCCTACGGCCAAGTTGTGTTGGCCGGCAGGATTTAGCACCGTCACTTCTTCAAGTCCTTCAGCAGCGATCGCTTTCAACCGCTGGTTAATTTCACGGGTAGTGAGCCCATGGCAGTCTAGGGTCGTTAAGGTCAGCAGCGGAGATTCAGTCATGGGCTATAGATACAACCTGGATATTCTTGGATTTTATGGAGCAAAGCTAGAATCAGCGGCGCATACCAGTTAGCTACCCGCTAACTACCCGCCAGCGAAAATGTAGGCATTTCTTTGGCAGTCGGCAACACCGACCAAATATTCACCTCTCCTGCACCCGGTTCTCGGATGGTGGCAGCCGCGTCAAAATTCGGCAGATTCAGCAAAGCCCGGTATTCCGAAACGATCGCCACCATGCCCGGCAATTCATAGATCACGGCCGGCTTGGCTGCATACTTGTCCCGCACTAGGGCCACCTTGTCGCGGGTAGCGACTAAAAACGTGTAGGTGCCATCTACCTCTTCCAGCAGTCGGTGTAGCCCTTCCTCCAGAGATTTCCCTTGGAGCAGCTGGTAGTGGATGTAGTGAGCGATCGCCTCCGAATCATTTTGAGTTTCAAAGGTTGCGCCCATTCGCTCCAGCTGAAAGCGGAGCCGGTAGTAGTTGGAAACCTGCCCGTTGTGCACCAGCGACAGATCATAGCTGCTGGTGAACGGATGGGAATGGTGAGTATCCACCACCGATTCTGTGGCCATGCGCGTATGCCCGATGCCATGCGTACCGGCAAACTGGCTCAAGCCATACTTGTGGGATAGCCCCTCTACGGAGCCAATGCCTTTGTAAATCTCTAGCGCCTGGCCCACGCTCACCACATGTAACTCTGGAAACTGGTGGTGTAAAGCCTGCTTAAACTGACTGAGGTCAAAACTTTGGGAGTTGGCTAAATCCAGCATCACATGCGGTTGATCGGCAATCACCTGCCACTCCAAAATGCCAAGCGATTGCTCCATCCACTGACGCACCAGTGCCCAATCTGTTGTCCTGCTGCCCTGCAGCAAGA
>DATNOY010001053.1:0-3855 GCA_036703495.1 Coleofasciculaceae cyanobacterium | reverse complement strand
TCGTCAAGTCCAGGCTGAATTCAAACCCTTGGCTCTGAATGCTGTAGTTATTCTTAACCGCAGGATTCAGAGCCAAAATTTTGAGGACTGCCATATCTCGGAAGCAATCGACTGCCGAGGCTCAAGAATTGGGATTGATCTAGAGCAGCCCCATCTGAAGCCCTACCTAACGCAACTGAAGAACCCGAAAGCACCCTGCTTGGTTTATATCATGATCTATATCGTATGCCTGTAGCGTACTCCAACGACTTGTTGTGCTGCGCCACGGGTTCATCCACACGGGTTCATCCACACGGGTTTATCCACTTAACCATTTTTTCTACAGTTTCCCCATAAGGGTTTTCAACTGCTGGACTTGCTCAACTGTGCCAGATGCAGGCAAAGGAGTATAGACGACGAGCGTTAATTCTGGTGCTTCTGTCACTTGAAACAAAGCATACTCAAACTCCAAAGATCCGACGAGCGGATGTTCATAGGCCTTAAAACCTTCAAGCCTTGCTTGAACTTCGTGTTGTGTCCACCACTGCCGAAATTCAGGGCTGACTTTTTTCAAATCTTCTGCTAACTCCATGAGTTCAACATCTCCCAGGTAACGCCCACAGATACTACGGAACCGTGCCAGCATCAACTGAGCCTGTCCTTCCCAATTCACAAGCATCTGACGATGAGCGGTATTCGTGAAGAAGTACCAGATTTTATTACGCTCACGGGTTGTCATCCTGCTAAAGTCGCCAAACAAGGCACAAGCAGCTTGATTCCACGCCAGAATGTCAAACCGATACCCCACCACATACGCTGGGCAGTCCACTAGATGATCCAACATGCGCTGAATTGCAGGACTAACCGTGCTCTTGCCATGCGGAATTTCTGGCGGTAGTTGCTGTAATGCCAACATAAATAAATGAGTGCGCTCCTCGGATGTTAATCGAAGTGCCTGAGCAAGACTTTCTAAGACTTGGGCAGACACTCGAATGTCACGCCCTTGCTCCAGGAAGGTGTACCAGGTGGTACTGACATTTGCCAGTTGAGCCACTTCTTCCCGCCTTAATCCAGGGGTGCGACGGCGTGTGCCACTGGGTAGACCCACATCCGCCGGGGTGAGGCGATCGCGGCGTGTTTTCAGAAAATCGGCAAGTTCTTTGAGGTGGGGCTGATGGGTTGCCATTGCTTAACTGTTGCCGTCAACCTAGTAGTGTTAATACCAGTATAAGTTGGAGCTGGTTCTAGTTTAAGCTGCCTGATAACTTGAAATTAAGGTTTTGGATTCACACCCCTATACGGAATGAGGCAGCCAAGCATGAAAGTGTTTCTAACAGGTGCAACGGGATACATCGGTTCATTGGTGGGTGAACAGCTACAAGCCGCAGGGCATACAGTTGTCGGCTTAGCCAGAACAGAAGCATCCGCTGATAAACTGAGGCAGCGTGGCATTGCACCCCTGCTCGGCGATTTACGAGACACTGAAACCTTAGCCCAAGGAGCGCGGGCAGCAGACGGTGTAATTCATACTGCCTTCATTCACGACTTCAGTGATATTGAGGGGGCAATCAAGGTGGAACAAATGGCGATCGCAACGTTGATCGATGCCTTAGCAGGCTCTGGAAAACCGCTGGTGGCTACCTCTGGGACAGGACTGTTAGGAGATACGGGCGATCGCCTGATCGATGACAGCGAAATGATTATTCCTAAAGATGCCCTAGCCCCCAGAGCAGCGGCTGAGCAAGCGATTCTGCAAGCAGCCCAGCAAAACATTCGCAGCATTGCCTTACGTCTTCCAATTTTTGTCTATGGTCACGGCAGCAGTCAGTTTATTCCCATTTTGATTCAGGATGCTCAGCAAGCAGGCGTAGCACGGTTTGTTGAACCTGGAGATTACCAATACTCCGTCATTCATGTCGATGATGTGGCCAAACTATTTGTACTGGCTTTAGAAAAAGGGCAAGCGGGAGCGGTATATCATGCCGTTTCTGAATCAGGAATCAGCATTAAAGCGATCGCTGAAGCAATTGCTCGGTTACTCGGCTGTGGAGTCCAAGGACTGTCGAAGGAAGAAGCCATTCAGGCATGGGGGCTGTCTTTAACGACGTTTTTCTCCATTAATAATCAGGTTTCAGGCACAAGAGCTGCAGCGGATCTAGGTTGGCGACCCGAGTCCCCATCCACAATGCTGAAGGATATTGAATTGGGTTCCTATCGTGCCCGCTTGCAGAACTAGAATCTTAAAAATAGGAGAGTCGTCTAAGCTACTGCGAACGTTTTAACTTAAGCAATACAACGGCAGAGTTGAGCCGACACAAACAACTCTTCAATTCCAACCAATCAGTTTGATGTTCGGCTCCAACGCAGTGTTTGGCTGCTTTCAAGCCCAATGTGATTTTACTTGCTTTATTGATGCTCGTTACGCGCCAGTGCTCCAGGTGAAAAGAACGTATGCCTCTGTTGTGCGAGCAAACAATTCCTGGTAATTCCATTCATATCTGATTGCGATCGCCTCGACCCATTCACCAGGCACGAAACGCTGGTATTCGGCTTCCTCTGGCACACGCTGTCCATCCTTAAAAACTCCCCAATACGTACCTGGATCTCGCACGTCATAAGGTCTATCCGAGATCTGCACACGCTGTCCGCCCACCAGACGCTTACCACTTCTAACCTCCTTGATAGCATTTACAATCCCACGGGTAACTAGAGAGGTCTCCTTGTGCCATTCCTCTGCGCTACAGAGTGCAAACACTGCTTCACTCCCGTAGCCACTATTTGCAGTAAGCGACCGGAAAAAAAATGTCAAGCAAGAAGCATCTACCTCGAACTCTTCTACTTGTTCCAAGTAATGCCGCCAGAGACACACAAATGCATGGGCTTCATCCGCACAGTCGCTAGATGCAACCCAGCGGAATTGAGCGTCACACCAAAGCTCATCGAACGTACCGAACCAGAGAGTATGAACACGCGGCTCGCGAGCTTCTAACCATCTCACTACATCATCTAATCTGGATTGCAGCTTTGGAAGAGAAAGATCCATTCAGCTTACAAAATTAACAATAGTGCCGTCGAACTTCTATTTAGGCGGAAAGTTTCCGTATATCACCCTGAATGAGGTGAATAGACAGATGAATTCTGCATATCACCCTAAATTAGGTGGATTTCAAGAATTATTCTGCATATTACGTCGATTTAAGGGGGATCGATAGAATCCTTCCGCTTATTTTCAGATGTATACGGATGAACTCAAAAGTATTATTGGGCACGTAGCATGTTGCCCTGTCGGATACCTTATGGAAGGGTTAAAGATGCCGATTTTGCTCAACATCAAATTCTGGTGTGAGAGGGTATTAAGCCTCACGCAGTCATTAACCGGCTCTCTAGCGTAGCAAGGGCGTGGGCTGAGTTGCTTTTAGATCATCAAATGCTTCGCCCATGCAAACAAGAGGTTGGGTGAACCACGCCTTAAGCTTTTCTTCTCTCCGATAAGTCATTAGTGAGAGCCTCATTGTTGGGAGACGCGATCGCGTCTCCCAAACGTCGCAAACGCACTATAGGTCAATGCGGATGCAGACATCTCCTTAACCCGAAGCGCTATTCAAGCCTAGAGCTACAGTGTGGCACCACAGAAGTCGGTCAATAGCCGCTTTTGAGCCGTTAAATCTAGTCGCTGAAATACACGATTAATGGCACTCAGCACAGCCAACAAAGCTGCCGTTGTGATGTTGGAGTGAATGCCGACTCCATGCCATGATCCTGGAATCCATTCACCCGCTATTTCCACATAGGCGATCGCTAACGCATTACTGCCTCGACTGAGCGATCGCTCCTCATAATGATGAACACGCAGATCAAGATTTAGCGCATTCATAA
>DATNOY010001052.1:0-7450 GCA_036703495.1 Coleofasciculaceae cyanobacterium | reverse complement strand
GATAGTCTGGAAACCCGATTGGCGGCCGTGAATGCAGCGATCGCCACCATGGAACGGCAAATCACCGAAGAGAATTCGTCTCATTCAGCTTCCTGATCAGCCATCAAACCGATGATGAGGAATATCTTTTCAGACGAAGCGATCGCCCACCTGACTCAGCAAAACCGCCGCTAACTGACGATTGATGCTTCGCACACCATCGCAGGATGTGCGGCGGTCTTGCTCAAAGTTCTCTCAAGCTAGAGTAAAAGCTCAAGCTAGCCTCAGGGCTTCCATTCTAATCGAGCATTTCCAGGTTGCGTACCGCCCCTTGATCCGCACTCGTCGCCAACAGTGCATAAGCTTTGAGCGCTGCTGTCACCTGACGCTGCCGGGGCTGTGCAGGCTTCCAAGCCTCTTTGCCCTTGGCTTCCATGGCGGCGCGACGGTTGGCCAATTCCTCTGCTGATAGATCCACTTGGATGCTGCGATTGGGGATGTCAATTAAGATGCGATCGCCATTGCAAACCAGAGCAATATTGCCCCCTGCCGCTGCTTCCGGAGAAACATGACCGATCGAGAGACCCGAAGTGCCACCTGAGAAGCGACCATCGGTCAACAAGGCACAAACCTTGCCTAGCTCCTTGGATTTCAGGTAGCTGGTCGGATAGAGCATTTCCTGCATGCCAGGGCCACCCCGCGGCCCTTCATAGCGAATGATGACCACGTCACCCGGTTGCACTTCATCGCGAAGAATGCCGTTGACGGCGGCATCCTGACTTTCGTAAATGCGCGCCTTACCTTCAAACACTAGAATGCTTTCGTCTACGCCGGCTGTCTTCACAATGCAACCCCGCTCAGCCAGGTTACCGTAGAGCACAGCCAGCCCACCCTCGGTGCTGAAGGCATGTTCGACGCGGCGAATACAGCCGTTTTCCCGATCCAGGTCAAGGGAGTCCCAGCGGGTCGATTGACTGAATGCTTGCTGAGTGGGAATGCCTGCAGGTCCAGCTTTGAAGAAGGTGTGGACGGCTGCATCATCGCTACGCATGACATCCCAACGATCGAGGGCTACTTTCAGCGTTGGGCTGTGGACGGTTGGCACATCCGTGTGGAGCAGACCGGCCCGATCTAACTCGCCCAGGATGCCGGGAATACCGCCAGCCCGATGGACATCTTCGATATGATACTGGGGGGTGTTTGGGGCCACCTTACAGAGTTGTGGCACCTTGCGCGAGAGGCGATCGATGTCCGACAAGGTGAAATCCACCCCAGCTTCATGGACGGCGGCCAGCAAGTGCAGAATGGTGTTTGTCGATCCACCCATGGCAATGTCCAGCGCCATGGCATTTTCAAACGCTTTGAAACTGGCTACAGCGCGCGGCAATACGGAGTCATCGTTTTGCTCGTAGTAGCGACGAGTAATGCTGACAATGGTTCGGGCGGCATTGAGAAACAGATCCTTGCGGTCAAAATGAGTCGCCAGCACGGTGCCATTGCCCGGTAAGGAAAGACCGATCGCTTCGGTGAGACAGTTCATCGAGTTGGCCGTGAACATGCCTGAGCAAGAGCCACAGGTCGGGCAGGCGGAACGCTCATATTCTTCGACAACCTCGTCGCTAATTTTGTCATTCGCGGCAGCCACCATGGCGTCTACCAAGTCTAGCTTGTGCTCCGAGAGCCTGGTCTTGCCGGCTTCCATCGGCCCGCCGGAGACGAAGACGGCGGGAATGTTGAGCCGCAGAGCTGCCATCAACATGCCGGGGGTAATCTTGTCACAGTTGGAAATGCAGACCAAGGCATCGGCACAATGGGCGTTGACCATGTACTCGACCGAATCGGCAATAATCTCGCGCGAGGGCAGACTGTAGAGCATGCCATCATGACCCATGGCAATGCCATCGTCCACAGCGATGGTGTTGAATTCCTTGGCAACTCCCCCGGCGGCTTCAATCTCGCGGCACACCAATTGACCCAGATCCTTCAGGTGAACGTGACCCGGTACAAATTGGGTAAAGGAGTTGGCAACCGCAATAATGGGCTTCTCGAAATCCTCAGTTTGCATGCCGGTGGCGCGCCAGAGTGCGCGAGCACCAGCCATGTTGCGTCCCTGGGTGGAGGTTTTTGAGCGATAGGTCGGCATGGCTGATTCTGTTCGGCTAGGGGTTCTTAATCGTTTGGACTTTGAATAATTTTATTATGATTCCTGCAGCGATGGCTTGAGAGGTCTTAGAACGCAGCGGAATATTGCTTTGGGTTGAAACAGTGATGTGAATTCTCTTTATACTCCAAAGAGTCAGGTTCAATTCATTGAAGAGAATGAATATTGTTATTGTAGGTGCAGGACCCGCAGGTCTATTTTTAGCCCATCGCCTGCTTGCCCTTAGCCCAAGCCCCAGAGTGCAGTTGTATGACTGTCAACCCAGTCCAACCGATTTGGAGCCTGCTACCAGTCGAGGCTTTGGTCTGGGATTAGGAGCAAAAGTCCAGCAGAAGTTGAGCAGCATTGAGGGGGTAGAGGAACAGTTAGCCGCTGAAGGGTTGGAATTGTTGGGTGGATTGATCTTAATTCCCCGTCGTCAACTCTGTGCGTTGCTCCTGCGATCGCTCCTGCTGCACCATAGCAATCAGACGTCTGATGACAATACCCAACTCTCTGTAAACTTTAACACTTCAGTTGTAGATGTTAATCTCACCCGTCGTGAAATCAGGATAGAAAGAGAGTCGGGTTTTGAAACCGTCCCCTACGATTTGCTCGTGGGTGCCGATGGAATTCACTCGATCGTCCGCCGTGCCATGATGGTTGCCAAACCCGAGGCAATCCAGTTTCAACAGCAGCAACGACCACAGGTTTGGAAAGTCCTGCACCTGCCGGTTCAGCCAGAACTCCAGCCTGCCTCCCGGATTATTCGATTGCAAACGCGCAGCCCCCAATTTGGTCTTGTGTTTGGGGCTTGCTTGCCGCAAAAGCAAGGCGGCTTCATTGCGCTGATGTTCTGGCAACCTGTCGGTCACCACGATCAGCACAATCCTTGCGGAATTGCCAGCGTGGAGGAGCTACAGCAACTATTGCAGGAGATGGCTCCCAAACACTTGCCTGCACTCACGCTTGATCCAGATCAGGCAGAAGCATTCCTGGCCGCCCAGCCAGGGCAAGAATATTGGAGTCAATGTCGCTGCTATCACGATCTGGAAGGTCAAGCAGTGCTGATGGGAGATGCGGCACACGGGATGTTTAGTCTTTTGGGACAGGGTTGCACCGCTGCCATCTCGGATGCGGTTTCCCTAGGCTCTTTGCTTCAGCAGTACGGCGATCAAGTATCGATCGTCTTACCTCAGTTTTCTGCCCAGCAAGTTGCAGCAGGTCATGCCGCCTCGGACTTGAGCCTGATTGCACTCGTTTTTTACCACCCGTGGATAGGGCTTCTCTATAAAGTCGCCACGTTGCTCTGGGTGGTTGTTCTCAGACAGCCAAGCATCTTTGCTCGGCTCAATCAAGTGGATGTCAGCTATGTGCAAGTGCTCCGTGAGAATCAAGTGTGGGTATGGCTGGCTAAGAAACTGCTCTCAGCCAATCCGTCCTAGAATCTTCCCGCTTCTGTTACTTTTATATCGCAATCCTAAATCAGTCCTGAGAAAATCCAAGCGGGGTTTGGGGACAGCGTCTCCAAGGCGGTGGCACTGCCCGCTCCACCCCTGCTCACAACTGACTTGGGATTGCTATAGCAATTGTCAACTGAGTCAAGATGAGACGGGGTGGGTGTAGAACCCCTGGGGGACACAGCCCCCCAGGGGTTCTCATCTGAGTGCATAGCACTCTATAGCCAAACCGGAGAGGTAAAGCAGGTCAAAACTCTCTCAACGTCTCTCGCAGAGTTTTGTGCTGATATGCCTGACGCACAAGACCGCGCCGCTGCAACGCGGGAATCAATCCATCGGTCACTTCGATCACCTGCAAGCGATTCACAGATTGCACCATCGAAGTGATGAGAAATCCATCCCCTCCCACTTCTTCCATTGCTTCGCCCATTCGATCCGCAACCTGGTCGGGAGTGCCAACGAGTTCAATGGAAGCCACGATTCCACCAGAGGCTTCCACCACTAGCGATCGCAGGGTTTTGCCGCTGCCCCACTGCTGGAAGCTATCTAGTGAACCTTGCTCACCATTTGTGACTAGCCGTTCTGGCAAAGGTTGATCAAGGTCGAATTTTTTGAAATCAATATCGGTAATCGCTGAGATCAGGGACAGGTTTAGCGTAATGAAGTCAGAACTTGAGAGTAAGCGTTGGTATTTAGCCTGTGCCTCTTCCTCCGTTGCCCCCAAAATGGGGGCGATTAAGAAGAGTACCTTGATGTCGTCTGGGTTGCGACCTTGGGCGGCCGCCCGAGCGCGAACATCGTCCCGATACTCCTTCATGCCTGCTATCCCCTGGCTGACAGCGATAATTGAATCTGCGTGCTTCGCTGCAAAATGGCGTCCTTTGGGAGAGCCGCCCGCCTGCACATAGGTAGGACGACCTTGCGGAGAGGGGGTTGTATTGAGCGGGCCGCGAGACTTAAAATACTTTCCCTTGAAGTGGATGGGATGGACTTTTTTGAAGTCAGCATAGGTGCTGGTTTCACGATCTACCATTACCGCATCGGGCTCCCAGGAATCAAACAGCTGATTGACTAGATCCAAATATTCATCCGCCATATCATAGCGAAGTTCACGCGGCGGCAACTCATCCAGCCCGAAGTTTTGGGCAGCTGCATTTTCAGCGCTGGTGACAATATTCCAGCCAAACCGTCCGCCGCAAATATGATCAACGGTCGAGCATAGGCGAGCCAATAAAAAGGGTGGATAGGACAAGGTAGACATCGTTGCGACAACGCCGAGGTGACGGGTCGATGCACCGATCAAGGTGGCTAGTGGTACCGGATCGTGTTTGGGAGCCATGCCCAGACCATGCTTAAGATAGACCTCAGCACTGCCCCCATAGGTTTCGGGAACAGCTAGCTTATCTTCAAGCATAATGTAGTCAAAACAAGCTCGTTCTAGAGCTTGGGCCATCTCCACATAAAACTTCCCATCCCATGGAGAACCTCCGTTAGCAAAGGTGCCATTCCACTCGTCTGTCGTGAAGTTCGTGAACCAACCCATATGAAACGGTTTTGCGGGCATTGCTTCTTTTTCTTGTTACTAGGACATTGCGATCGCTGGTCTCTGCTTTAGACAACCTGGAGCTTGAACGGAGCAAACCACAAGGCTGATTTCCTGCTGGGCAGGCTGCTGTCAGGAGCGATCGTTCTTAGGCAATTGGAAATTGCTGTAACTAAAATCTAGGGGTTGATTCAACCTAAAGTCAGTTCACCACAAACAATCAAACGAGCCAGATTTAGGCATCCTCTGGCTCGATAGTTATCCACATAGACGATGCCAATACGTCGTTCATGCAAACCGAGTTGTTTCTGCTTTACGTGCTGAGCCATGAAGTAATCTTCACTGACTTTTGCCATAAAGTCTCATTTTCGAGAACCAGTTAGTTTCTTTGCAGCATCTTTGAGGGTAACTTTGACAACCTCGCTTAGCTCGGTTCTCACGATTTCAACTCTAGAAATTTAGGGTAGGAACAAGCAGATCCCCACTTTTCCCATATTTTAGAATGACTGGGAGTTTATTTTTCCGCAAGCCCCCAACTGAATCTTTGAGGTAAGTCATTAGTTAAATCAGCTCGGATTAAGAAGTTATGGACGATTGAAAATAAAGTAACTCCAGCGGTGATCTTTGGGTAGAACATCCGGATAAAAATTAATCATGTGTTCATGATATCAACAGTTCAGACAGTTTTAAATCGCTAACAGCAGAATGCGGGTTTCAGCCTCCTAACCGAGGTTGAATGCTAACGATGGAGTGCGGGTTTTAGCCTTTATCTCAAAAACTGTCCGGAGTATTGTTATATCAAAGCCTGTCTGATTCCCAAGAGGACTGTAAATTACCATGTCGTGTTTGGATCTTTGGATCTCAATATCCCCGCAAAGGCATGTTTAGCGAAATTCGACCATAGTCTGAGTCCAGTGTTTATTTAGGAAAACCCAGACTTGACTTAGAGCGTACTCTAAGTTTTATGGTGGTGGCTATGAATGATGAACTGGACATTCAAGCCGAAATTTAGCCTTACAAAGTCTTGGAGGTACACCATGACCCAGATTCAGGAAACGGCACGCTATGATCGCGGCTGGCAAAAACTAGCAGAAGTAGACGGTGAAGCCGGACAGCGTGTGATTGAGAGCCTGCAAGATATTGCGCCTGACCTAGCTCGCTACATCATTGAGTTTGCCTTTGGCGATATTTACACTCGCCCTGGTCTCGACTTGAAATCAAGAGAAATTGCCACGGTTGCGGCCTTAACTGCTCTGGGCAATGCTCACCCTCAACTCAAAGTGCATCTACATGGTGCCCTCAACGTCGGATGCAGTCGTGAAGAAGTGATTGAAATCATCATGCAGATGGCAGTCTATGCCGGATTTCCGGCTGCTCTCAATGGCGTGTTTGCTGCCAAAGAAGTATTTGCTGAGCGCGATGCCCAAGGACTGGCTTAAATTTTGCAGGGCAACGTTATAAACCGTAAACCTGATATCCCAGATATGGCTGTACCTGACGTTACATCAATACGGTATGTCCATCTTCCATTAAGATCGCCATGAGTTTGCCCGCATTAACGGTTCCGTTGACGGCATGGCGATTTACAATGGCAAGCTGTTAGTTGCGGGTTCCTTGCTGAACACAAGGATGATTTGCCCTCATCCCCAACCCTTCTCCCTAGGGTGAAGGGGGATTTTGTGGTTCATCCTGCAATTCAGCAACGCCGTTTTTTAACCTGTGTGAATCTCGATGATTTTGCTTGATGTGTGTGGCATCTCAAATAATTTGTGAGCAGGGGATAGAGGGGGCAGTGCCCATGACTAGGGAACGGAGTCCCCAAACCCTGCTTGGGTTTTCTCACGACTGATTTAGAACTGCCATACCACCTTTGCTGATTATCAGGTCACCTTGACGGTGAATTAACTTGGGAGAAAGAATGATCGAAGGAAGCTGAACCTGTTTAATTTAGGCTAACCGATCCTTCCAGGTTTTAAACTACCCTCTAGAGTGGCGGAATCGGACGGCATAAAAAGTTCCAGTTGACCTGATAAAAATAGAGAAGGCGTTGGGTGAAACATCTCAACCCCCTTCCGTTACTAAAGTTAAGTTTTGTAAACTCCTTGAGGATTTCTATCAAATCATTCGTATTAGGAGAATACAGAAAAGGGGAAACCAGCATTTTATAGGAGGATCTCACAAACGGATTGATAAAAACACCCTTTCTAAATGCCACAAATTCATTATTTAAGGTATCAGATTTACCAATCCTAAAGCAGTCATAAGAAAACCCAGAAGGGGTTCGGGGATGTTGTTCCTAAGCAGGAGGCAGTGCTCCCTCTACCTCCT
>DATNOY010001051.1:0-2172 GCA_036703495.1 Coleofasciculaceae cyanobacterium | reverse complement strand
ATTTCTCACCGCCTCATCTGCCATTGCGCCCGTTGCTGCTGGTGTTTCCCTGCTGCCGTCAGCGGCTGTCCCGCAATATTCGGCCCAGCCGTCGCCCAAATCCTGTGAGGGCTTTACCCAAATAGCAGGACAATTCAAGGTGGCAAGACGCTGTTTTAGCACCGCTGCAGCATCAGGCGGCTGAGGTGCAATCACAGCCGGACAGCCAGATTTTAAAATTCCTGCTTTTTCACCAGCAATATCTGCCAACGTTGGGCCTAGCTTTTGCCAATGTTCGCGGCTCAAAGAGGTGATAATGCTGACGAGGGGGCGATCGCAAACATTGGTCGCATCTAGCCTGCCGCCCAACCCTACTTCCATCACGGCAATATCGACCTGTTGCTGAGCAAAGTATAGCCAGGCTGCCGCAGTAATAATCTCAAACTGCGTTGGTGAGGCATAGTTAGGATCGATGGCGGCAACTACCTGCTGCAGCAAATTCAGCAGCACATCTGCAGCAATATTGGTACCGTTGAGGCTAATCCGCTCACACCAGCTGACCAGATGGGGGGAAGTATAGCGTCCCGTCCGATACCCCGCCTCTGCTAAAACTGAGGATAGATAGGCACACACGGAGCCTTTGCCGTTGCTACCGGCAATGTGGAGAATGGGAACTGCTTGCTGGGGGTTGCCCAAAGCCGCCAACAGGCGGTTGATGCGTTCCAACCCTAGCTCTACGCCAAAATGGGTGAAGCGATCGAGCAAAGCATCCACTTTTGTCAAAGCATCGAGCGGGTTCATGGGTTAGGGGCGGCTTCAGCACAAAAACTGCCTCAAAATCTTACAACCGATCGCCCCTCTCTAATAATCTTCCTAGGCGATGAGACTGTCTGCTCCAGCGCAAAGGTTGCCATCGCAATGTTCAACGGAGTTAAGTCCAGATTATTTTCTGAAAGCCTGGCGGAGCGAAGTTTTCAGAAAATAATCCGGTTCTAGCCGAGTGCGACGCCATATGGCTATACAAGCCAGGCTTGGGGTTGAGGCACTGCCCCTGCTTAGGATCACGAATTAAAACCAAACTTTTAATTTTTAGGTTTTATTAAATTCACGTTCCTTAGGGATGTAGGCTTAGGGCTGAGCAGTAGATTCAGTATTCAATTGAAAGCTCACGGGTGCGCCCCCTTGCCCGCCAACGACAATGACCTTGGAGTTGGAAGAGGCAGCCAGTTTTTCCATCGCCTCGATCGATCGCAATTGCAACCCTTCTGGCGTCAAACCTTGAGAGACAATCTTTTGAGCATCGGCATCTCCACGGGCGGCAATCCGCTTCCGTTCGGCCTCTTGGCGTTCGCGCTCTAAGACAAACGTCATTTGCCGACTCTCTTGCTCGGCTTTCAACTTTTCTTGAATAGCGGCTTGCAGCGTATCCGGTAGTTTGACTTCTCGCAGCAACACATCCTGCACTATAAAGCCTAGCGGTTCAATTTGCTCAGTCAGACGTTGCTGCATTTGGCTAGCTACTTCTTGCCGCTTGGTGGAATAAATGGCTTCTGCTGGATAAGTTGCCGTAATGCCGCGCACAACAGAACGGAACCGAGAAACCAAAATATTGCTTTCGTCTGTGCCAATGTTTTGATAGATAGCCGCCGCTTTCTGCGGATCAATTTGGTATTGAATGCTGACATCTACATTAAAGGCCAGTCCTTCTTTAGAAGTGGCTTCAATGGTTTCCTTAACATCCTTCAGCCGAGTCGAATAGTGAATCACATCAGTAAAGGGATTGACTAAATGGAATCCTGATGGCAGCGGGGTTGTGGAAACAAATCCCTGAGTACTTTGCACCCCCACCGAGCCGGTCGGAATGATAATGATCATCCGGGCGATCGCCATTATAAAAGCAATTGCGCCGATGAGAGCAGCGATTGCCTGAATGCCAGGTTGTAGTTTTTTGCTACCAATTTTTCCAGATTTCAAAATAACGATCACTGAGATTAATGTCGTCAGCAACGAGGCAATAAAAGACATGGCAAGTCACCGCAAGTCATTGCATTACTTAGGTTTCCCTGAACTCAATTCCAATGCTTCATGCCCTAACTGGAAGCACTGGTGTAAAAGCGCGAAGCAAATTTCCAGAAGGCTCGCGAGAGCAGCAATAGCCCGATCGCTAAGCCTGCTGCTCCAAAAATCCAGACG
>DATNOY010001050.1:0-2427 GCA_036703495.1 Coleofasciculaceae cyanobacterium | reverse complement strand
GTGCTAAGAAATTTTAACAACTGTGTGGCAAGGCAGGGGGGATGGGGCTGGAATTGCCCGAGATTCAGCGCCTCCAGTCCATCTGCATTACAGCACGCCTTTAGAACTTGGAATCAGATGAGCCCGACGGGGATCGATTTCAGTAGCCATGCGCAGCGCTCTGGCAAAGGCTTTGAAGGTCGCTTCAATAATATGATGAGAGTTAATCCCATCTAGCTGACGGATGTGCAGCGTCATTTGCGAGTGGTTGACAACTGCCACAAAAAACTCGCGCACGAGCTGGGTATCGTAGGTGCCAACTCGTTCTGTCGGAATTTGTAAGCCGTAGCTAAGGTGAGGACGACCCGAAAAATCTAGCGTGACTTGCACCAAGGCTTCATCTAAAGGTGCCAAGAAATGACCAAAGCGAACAATGCCTTTGCGATCGCCCAAGGCTTTAGACAGCGCTTGCCCCAGAGTAATTCCCACATCTTCATTTGTATGGTGGTCATCAATCTCGATATCTCCCGTTGCCTGAATCTCTAGATCCACTAAGCCGTGGGAGGAGATTTGATGCAGCATGTGATCGAGAAAGGGCACACCCGTTTTCACGCTGCATTTGCCTTGTCCATCTAGATTCAGACTGACCTGGACATCGGTTTCGCCAGTCGCCCGATGGACAGCAGCAGTCCGAGCCGGAAATTCTAAGAATCCCGTGAGCGGTGCAGGGGAGGAGTTGCTCAAAGAATCACGAGTTTGCATGAAACCAAACCTGAAAACGGTAAACTCATTATCGCGTGTTTACGGTGCCACCGATCGAGCGCTTCCCGCTTAACTGACATGAGATAATTTTTTGAAAGCCTCGCTCCACAAGGCTTTCAAAAACAACACATGAAGATCGCGATCATCAGCCACTGAGTTCATCCAGGGGCACTGAACTGAGGTTAGGCGGAATCACTGACCGGATCACGGTAACTTTATCGCTTTCCCGTTGGCTCGTCATCTCAATGGCGATCGCCTCAAACTGCACTTCAACACAGCCAAATGGCACCATAATCGGGGTTTTGCTAATGACATGCCCCAATCCGTCTGGAGTGAAGTCCATCAGCCAATGCGGCCCATCTAACAGGGTGCGGCTTTGCCGATCATGCGTCCAGAGTTTGGCATAGACCCGAGCATCAGTTGCTGGCAGTTTGACGCTAACGGTGACGGTTTGCCCAGCAATCAGTTCGCCTGTAGGCACTTCCAGTTGCGGCGTAGGCAGCGGCTCTTCAATCAAAGTCGCTAAAGAGGAGGAGGCGATCGCTGCTTCCTCGGGATGGGCAGGCTCGTCGTCTACAACGATCTCCTGAGCGGCCAACTCTGCATCACGCCCAATCGGTCTAACCTGGCTGCGTTTTGCAAATATGCCAGCTGCCTCGATAGACTTGCTGGGCGCATCGGCCGATGAATCAGGCGATGCGTCGGCGGGATGAGGCGTCTCTAGCGCATGCAGCCACTCCGCTAGCTCCGTATCTGAGGCCAGCGCCTGCAGGCGTTCCAAAAACCGATCTTGCAGTTTCAGCGCCCGAAACGCACTGTCTTCCGGTGTACGGTCTTCCGGTGTACGGTCTTCCGGTATCGAGGTTAGCTTCCCAGAGACAGTTGCCGTTCGTTGCCACAGTGGCTGCAACCGCTCAACATTTTCCCAATCCACCGAGGGATCGACAAAGTCATCCAGCGGCACATAGGGCGATCGCTCCTCCATTACTAGCTCTGCCGCTCTAGCAGTTTCAGCGTCCTCTCTCTCAGAAGATTCTGGAGAGGATTCTGGATCAGAGAGGGGAGGAGCAGGCAGCCGATCCACCCGGCTGGCGGTCGCTAGTTCAGGAGATGGCGTCTCCTCGGTGATGGCAGAAATATCCGTGAGTTCAGGAATATCAACAGACTGAGCAGGCAGCCCCGATGATGCCACCTGCTGATCGGCAGGGGCGGCAGGAGGCGCTGGAGCTGCAGCAGGGGGGTGGGCGAGAGCTGCCCCCTGATCTGCAGCCGGGTCGTTTACCAACCCGGACCCCTGATCCGTGTCCACAGCAGCAGGCAAGTTAAACATCGGCAGGTCGAGCGATCGCCGCCCTTTAGCAGGCTCAGATGGGCGCAGCAGGGGCGGCAAAGCCGGCTGAGTTACCGGTCGAAATTGCACAGGTGCCATCTTGGGCAACGTTGAAACGGTGTTGCTAACCCTATGTTTAGCAGGGGTTGGTTCTGGGGGCGGCTCGGCAGGAAAATCGTTGGCTAGGGCTTCCAGCAGCTCTAGTAAATCGGTTGTGACGCTGAAGGATTGGGTAGCGAGCACCACCGGCAGGCTGCCTGCAACGGCCATCCCATACAGGGCCAACTCTCCCAACAGCAAATGCGTCTCGCACTTGGGCGGTAGCGCTACAGTCAGCGAAAACGGAACAGGCAGGG
>DATNOY010001049.1:0-4475 GCA_036703495.1 Coleofasciculaceae cyanobacterium | reverse complement strand
GTTGAATGAATCAGAACTTATCTTTAAAGATGTCAGAGCTAACTCAGTAAAATAGTTCATTATTTGGTTCAGTTTTGTAGTTCATAACTGGCTGGACTCCAAGAAAACCGTTGGGTAAACTGAGCTAAAGAGTGAGTCAGTGCTGGAAAATGTAGCTGCTAGAAGAGAAGCATGAGCTAAAAGATTTGCATGAACACTATCAGAGCATCTGCCAAGGGATTAGAAACCATCAATCGCCTCCGGCGACAAAAGGGCTGGAATCGTCAATCTCAAGCTTGGTGTCAAGAAGCATTTACAACGCTGGCAACCCTGAGACGGTTTTGGCGTGGAGAACCGATTCAGCAAGAAACTTTCATTAGAATTTGCCAAGTGGTAGGGATAGAACGCTGGGAAGAGATTGTTGAAGGGGTAGTTCCCAGCAGCGGACTCCAACTGGCTCGCTCAGATGGTATGCCAGATGTCTCAATTTTCTATGGGCGCACTGATGAGCTGGCAAAATTAACTCAGTGGATCATTGACGATCGCTGTCGCCTGATTGCCCTGCTTGGCATGGGAGGAATTGGCAAATCTGCCTTAGCAGCCAAGCTAGCAGAACAGTTAGCTCCGCAGTTTGAGTATTTAATTTGGCGATCGCTCCGCTACACGCCTTCTATCGAAAAGTTGCTGTCCGAACTGACTCAACTATTGTCTACTCGAACGGATTCCTCTCCCTCAGACACGATTGCAGAACAAGTCTCCAGCTTGATTGAGGGTTTACAGCGCCATCGGGTACTGCTAGTGCTGGATGATTGGGAAACTGTTTTGAGCAGTGGCGACTTTGCCGGCCATTATCGGGATGGCTACAAAAGCTATGGTGATCTGCTCAAGCGAGTTGGGCAAGAATCCCACAGGAGTTGCCTGCTGCTGACCAGTCGCGAGAAAACGCCAGAAGTTTCCCTGTTGGAAGGTCGAACCTCACCTGTACGTTCTCTGAGCTTAAATGGGCTAGGCGAGGCGGCCCAAGAAATTCTCAGAGCTGAGGATCTCTCTGGTGAAGAGCAATGGAGCAAATTAATTCAAATTTATCGCGGCAATCCGCTTGTACTCCAGGTCATTGCTACCTTTGTAGAAGAATTATTTGGAGGCAATGTCGCAGAGTTTTTAAGACAGGGAATGACGCTAATTACAGGAGATTTAAGCCGTTTTTTGAAACAACTGTTTGAGCGCTTATCTCCGCTAGAAAGACAGGTGATGCAACAGCTTGCCCAAGCTCAAGAGCCAATCATGTTGCAGAAATTGCGCGAGGCTTTACCTGGCGTCTCACATCAAGACTTACTCACTGCTTTGCAGTCTTTATGGTGGCGATCGCTGATTGAAAGAAGTGCGACAGGAGCCTTTACCGTACAGCCTGTAGTTGCCGAGTACACAATTCATTCCCTAAGATGGGCGAGTGGCGAAGAGGACTCAATGTGAATTACTGCATAAATCCCTGGTGCCAAAAGCGTGAAAATCCAGATAACGCAGCGATTCAAACTTGCCAAACCTGCGGTACTCCTTTGCTCGTTCAGAATCGATATCGGCTGCTTCAGCCTTTACGAGAGTTAGGAGGACAAGAATATACCGAGATCTTTGAAGTTACCGATGCCCAAGAGCCAGCAACATCCAAAGTGATGAAGATCTTGAAAAGCCCAGAACTACTGGAAATGTTTCAACGAGAGGCGCAAATCTTACAAAACTTGACGCTTGAGCCGCCCAACTCAGAAACGCCGTTGGGCATCCCTTCAGTCGAACCGGATGGATACTTCACCGTTATCGTGGGACAAAAAGCCAGGGAACTTCACTGCCTAGTCATGGAAAAGATTGAAGGATTGGATTTAGAAGAGTGGTTAAAAAAAAATGGGCCTATCTCTGAGAATCTGGCGCTTAAGTGGTTAAAACAACTCACTCTTACCCTGGCTTACCTCCACCAAAAAGGGTTATTGCATCGAGATATTAAACCCTCCAACATTATGCGAAAGCTAGATGAGCAGCTTGTTCTGATTGATTTTGGAACTGTTAGAGAAACAACCGATACCTACATGGCAAAAATTGGTAGAGGTCGGATCACCAGCATTGTTTCTCCAGGCTATACGCCTCTAGAGCAAATTGACGGCAGAGCAGTTCCCCAATCTGATTTTTATGCACTCGGTCGCTCTTTTGTTTACTTACTGACGGGCAAACATCCTATCGAGTTTTTAGATGATGACAAAGATCAGCTAATTTGGCGAGATAGTGCTCCACAAATTTCAGATGAGTTCGCTGATCTAATTGATGAGCTAATCGCACCTCTACGCAGCGGACGCCCCCGAGATGCAGGCGAGATTTTAGAACGATTAGCCCATCCGCATCCATCTATTCTTCGACGGACAACAGAGCGATCGCCCCTTCTCAATCGATTGGTTTGGCTCAATACAGTGCTACTTTTCCTAGAATTAGCTGTAGGTGGGGTTTTGTTGTGGCAAATTAGCCAACAGCGCTTACCGCCCACACCCGCTATACCTTCAGAAGTGCGCGAGTCTCCTTAGCAGCTGCCTGCATCGCAGTTTCAGGACTCAGCTGTCCTCTCAGGATCCGGCTCAGATAATCTTGTAAAATACTCGAAACTTTTTCGTACTCTGGAATAGAGGGGCGTGAAGCTGAATTTTTGAGGATGCTAATCAATCCTGGAAAGTAAGGATAACGCTCAACGATCTCAGGATCATTAAACAGTTTTTTAATCGTCGGCACATAGCTGTCTTTCAGAATAAATTGGCGTTGGGCGGCTTCGCTGGCAAAGAATTGGATGGCCCGAAATGCAGCATCAGGATAGCGAGATCGGTTGGCAATGGCAAACCCCCACCCTCCTCTACACGCTCTGCCTATCACACCCGGTGCGTGAACCATCGGCAGAACACCAACCTGATTTTTGAGGAGCGGCCCTGGCTGAAGCTGAGTCCAAGCATTAGACCAACTGCGGAGAAAAGCAGCCTGTTTCTGTCGAAATGGCTGTACAGCATCTAATTCTCTAAAGGTCGTTACATCTTCAGGAGAAATGCCTTCTGTAATAGTGCGTTGTAGAAACTGAGCCGCCGCGATCGCTTCGGGTTGATCCAACCCCACCCTCCCGGACGGATTGATCCAGAAACCACCAAAACCTTGCAGCACTTCAAAGAAAGTGGCAACCAGTCCTTCATACTGCTGCCCCTGCCAGACAAATCCCCAATTTACCTGCTTATGCGTTTGCAAATACCGAGAAACAGTGAGCAGTTCTTCAAATGTGGTTGGGAAGGTATCAGGCGGATCGTATCCAGCCTCTTTCAACAAATCTTTGCGGTAGTAAAGCAACCCTACATCTGTTCGGAAAGGCAGCCGATATAGCTTTCCCTGGTATCTTCCGGATTCCACTTCGCCAGGCAAAAATGAGTCTAGCTGATCTTGGGAAAATTGATCAGGCGGCAGTTCCTTTAACCATCCTGCTTTGGCAAATTCAGCCACCCAGACCACATCGGTATAAATTAAGTCATAAGAGGTATTTTCTTGTTTAGCGTCAGCATTCTTAAATTCGGTTGTGTAAGCTGCTTTCAGTTCATCTGTTATATCGCTTCCAGGAACAACCTTTAACCGAATATTGGGATTTTGGGACTCAAATTCGTCAACCAACGGTTGCCAGTTATCCTTTTCCAGGAGCGGTACGGCAAATGACAGCGTTACAGGGGCATTAGGCACAACTCTTTCCGTAAAGATGAGGGGAGATTTCAGCAAATTCAAGAGCAGCAGTAGCAAGATAGCCCCTTGCGCGATTGCTAGAAATCCCAGTGCTGTTGGTGTATTCAGCGATCGTAGAAATCTTGATCGCCTCGGAGGTTGCTTGTTCTTCATAGCACCTGTTGCAACGGTATTAACAAGTTAACGATTCAGCGTTGTCTCTTCTGCTCCTGTTTTTGCGCCAGTTGCTGACTGTTATTTACTTTTACTTACCATTGTAAGGGCAGTTGCCTTGCCTTAATCTTGCTACCAATTGTGCAATATCTGTCTCTTGCCAACGTAGGGACGGAGTAAAGGAGTGGAGCCCCTTCATCCTCACTTGACTGGTTATAGGTTTGGATGGATTGGTGTTTCTAGACAACCCTCTTAAAATTTCTCATACACCCCTTCATTCACTCTCAGCTTAGGCTCAGGAAACAGCTGCATTCTGGATACTAAGCAAAGCAAAAGCTCTGGGGACAGGAATTGAAGCCATCAAATCTTAAACCCTGCTCGGTTTTGACGACTAATTGAGGATTGCCATAGGGCAGTGCCTATCTATTAGACTTTCTCGGAAATTGGTTTGTGGTACGGCGGAGCCGCACCACAAACCAATTTCCAAACCGAAAACCTTATTTCCGACTAAGTCTATTGATGACTGCAACAGTTACTGCGATGGAAATAGCTGCTTAGAAGATGGATAGTTTTAGACCCGAACAACTTTTGACCGATTT
>DATNOY010001048.1:0-10940 GCA_036703495.1 Coleofasciculaceae cyanobacterium | reverse complement strand
GGGGCTGGAAGTGGTGCGATCGCTGCATGACCAACAGATGCAGTTGCGCCACCCGCTCGAAGTGATTGTGTTTACAGACGAAGAAGGGGGGATGATCGGCAGTAAAGCGATGGCAGGCACAGCGCCGACCGATGCCGCAGCATATCGCCGTCCAGACGGCAGCGACATTCAAACCTGCTTGCAGCAGATTGGCGGGGACTGGGTTCAGTTGCCTACGGCTCGTCGCACATCCGCCGAGATTGCCGCTTATCTAGAGCTACATGTGGAACAGGGCGGCATTTTGGAAGCTGAGTCCAAGCAAATCGGCATTGTGGAGGGCATTGTCAGCCTGCACCGCTGTCATATGACGGTAGTGGGCAGACCCAACCATGCGGGCACCACCCCCATGCATCGCCGCCGAGATGCGATGGTGGCAGCCGCTCAAATTGTGACGGCTCTCAATGAAATTGCCGTCAATACACCCGGTGGACAGGTAGCAACGATCGGTTACTTCAATATTTCTCCCAATGCTGCCAACATCATCCCTGGACAGGTAGAGATGGAAGCGGATATTCGCGATCTGTCGGAGTCCCATATTGAGAATTTGATTGCACAACTTCAGGAGAAAATCACAGCGATCGCGGCGGCAACTCAAACTGAAATTACGCTGGAGCGAGGTATGCAGATTAAACCGACGCTAGCCAGTCCTGCCCTTCAAACGGCGATCGCTCAGGTGTGTGAAGATCTTCAGCTGAGCTATATCCATATGCCCAGTCGAGCGATTCACGATGCTCAAGAGATTGGCAGATTTACCGAAATGGGAATGATTTTTATCCCAAGTATTGCGGGCGTTAGTCATGCGGAAGATGAATATAGCTCTCCAGAACAGTGTATGCAGGGAGCAACTGTTTTGTTACAGACCTTACTCAAGCTTGATGCCCTTTAGTCATACCTTAGCCATACCTTTTGTAGATAAACTTTTGCAGATCAAAAAGTGGCAAGTGTCCTCTGTGATCAATGCAGGTACTGAGATGAAATATCAGCAGAAATCAGAATCAGTGTTGCAAGATTCCTGGAATAATTTGTGGAAAGTAAAATGAATATCTCTGGCAGTTCTCAATCAGTCCATTGCAGGATTAAGCCGCTGAGTGCCTCTGGCTGGAACGCAGTGTGAATCGGGACGATCGTTCGGCTTGCTGCACGGCATTGAGGTAAATCTGGTCAAACAATTGGCGTTGAGCATGGCTACCGCCGATCGCCCAGAGATGCGGCAATACGGACTGGAGCTGGGCGATCGCCTGCTGCCAATCTGCCTGAGCATGAGCCACCAGCCCTCTTGCCGCAGACAGCGCCACATGAGTCCAAGCTTGTTGCAGTGGTGGCTTGCAGGTTTGGGCGTGGGCTGCCATGCTCAGCAGCATATCCTGAGTGCAGCCAGTCTTTCCCGCTCTTGCCAGGGCATAAATGTAATGCAAATCCTGAAAGGGTAGCGCATGTTCGTGGATGCGAGGCAATAGATGTTGAGCCAGCAATTGCCAGCGATGTCCCACCTCCACGCCTCGCAACTCCAACCGCAGCAGCAAGGCGATCGCCCCAACCTGATCTTTGGGGGAACTGGTCTGCGCCTGTCCCCACACCCGTTGATCGTACAGCTGCAGCACGGTCTGGAAATCCTGCCGCTTCAAATAGTAAAGCGCCACATGCCACCAGTTATGGGTGTAGAGCATTGAGTTGCAAAGCTCCCATGTGTCTGCCAGATCTGCCATCCAGGCAATGCCCTCCTCGAACCTCTCCTGGGTTTCCAACACATGGGCAACGGCATGGTGTGCCCAAGGATTATAGCGATTCATCTCGGTTGCCTGCCGTCCCCATTGCTCTGCTGCTTCCAGTTGGTGGCATTGCTCCAGCCCAAACGCTATCATCCCCTGCAGGTAGGAATTCTCTCGGTTGGCAGGTAAAACGGTTTCAGCAATGTGCAGCAATCCGGCTTTGTTGCCCTGGTAAAAGTAGTGATATTGCCCCTGCTGGACAGAAATCAAATCTTGCGGGAATTGCAAGGCAATGGCTTCATGGTCAGCAATTGCCTGATCGATTTCTCCAACTGCCCAAGCGGCAATGGCTCGAATATAGAGTTGCTCTTGGGGACTTGTTTGCGGCGCGTAATGCTGAGCGGCTTGCAGATAGGGAGCGGCTTGCTGCCAGCCTGCACTGCATTCCTGTGACAGATAATAAGCGGCAGCGTAGGCATGGGCGATCGCGCAGGTTGGGTCTGCGGCAACGGCTTGAAGAATAGCGGCTTCTGCAGCCTTGCCATAGCTGAGCGCTTGATCGGTAAAGTGACTGATGGCAGCGATCGCCTCAGGGGAATCTGTCGTTACATCCAGTGCCTGTACTTCCAACATCCAATCTTCCTTCTAGTGATGCATCGGCAGACTTTAGCGTATCGGATGAGCAAGATCAAATCTACGGTAAACCTACTGATTTATAGTAGATTTAAGCATAAGAAGGGGTCTTATAGCAATTTTCAATTCAGTCAAGTCCAGATTATTATTTGAAAGCCCTGCGGAGCGAGGCTTTCAAATAATAATCTGGCTTTAACCGGGGATGAATCACCCTAGCCAAGCCCAAGAGACAAGTAAAATCAAGTCCTACTGCATAGAACTTGATTTTTATGAGCGCATAAATTTTTTCTGCTCAGGAAATAAAAAGTCTAGTGGGTTCAAGCATATATGGCATAGATTATCGCTGAAGAGACAAGATGCCGATCTCATCTGAAAGAACAAGCGACTGGCAGTCCACGGCTAGACAGGCTGCAACCAATGTCCTAGCTTTTCTGCCTTTGTGCTTAAATATCGCGCGCTGTCGTCGGTTGGCGGTACCAACAGCGGCACCCGCTCCAGGATATTTAGGCCCCAACCCCCCAGCCCAACTACTTTGCGGGGATTATTGGTTAATAAGCGAATATCCTGTAACCCTAAATCTTTGAGAATTTGAGCGCCCACTCCATAGGTGCGCAAATCGGCCTTAAACCCTAGCTTTTCGTTGGCAGCGACGGTGTCTAAGCCTCGATCTTGCAGTGCATAAGCTTTTAGTTTGTTGACTAAACCAATCCCTCTGCCTTCCTGTTTCAGGTAAACGACAACTCCTTGCCCTGCTGCCTCAATCATCCTCAGTGCCGATTGGAGCTGCTGGCGGCAGTCACACCGTAACGAGCCGATCGCATCTCCTGTAAAGCACTCCGAATGGATCCTCACCAGCGTCGGCTGTTGAGCCAATTGACTCAGATCCCCTTTGACAATCGCAGTCACCTCCGAACCATCGAGCATGTTGCGGTAGCCATAGATATTAAAATCACCAAACTCAGTGGGAAGGTGAGCGATCGCCTCGCGAATCACAAACCGATCCGACTTCAAGCGATAGTTGATCAGATCGGCAATGCTAATCATCGGCAGACGATGGGCTTGAGCATAGGTAATTAACTCGGGCAATCGGGCCATTGAACCGTTGGCATTTTGAATCTCGCAAATTACTCCGGCAGGATACAGCCCTGCCAACCGTGCTAAATCAACGGCAGCTTCCGTATGTCCTGCCCGCTTTAAAACACCGCCTGACTGCGCCCGGAGGGGAAAGATATGCCCCGGACGACGCAGATCGCTAACCGTCGTGGCTGGATCAATGGCAGCCTGAATTGTACGGGCTCGATCGCTTGCCGAAATCCCGGTGGTTACGCCTAGGTGAACTGCGGCATCAATGCTGACGGTGAATGCTGTTTGATGACTATCGGTATTAACGTCAACCATCATGGGCAACTGCAACTCATCCAGGCGATCGCCGGTCATGGCCAGACAAATTAATCCCCGTGCTTGAGTGGCCATGAAGTTGATCATGGTGGGAGTGGCGAATTCTGCTGCGCAAATTAAATCGCCTTCATTCTCTCGATCCTCGTCATCGACTACAACCACAGCTTGTCCTGCCCTCAGGGCTGCGATCGCTCGCTCAATTGAATCAAACTGGGAATGCTGTAAGTCAGGGCGGCTAGCAGGGGATCGATCGGCGTTTAATATCTGCGATTTGTACGGGAGAGAAAGGATTGGCTCAACCATGATAGAAATTGTGAAAATAAAAATTGCGAACCAAATTTTGCAGCGTAGGTACTGCCTATCATCTTGAAATGATGGGCAATGTAAGGGTTTGTCCAGCACTGCCCACCCGACAGAAAATGGATACTCAAATGTTGCTCAAGTCATGAAAGGCTAATGGGATAACTCAGCATGCGCCTTGCCATGGGTGGCAGATTGACGAAGATTCACCGCTTCCCCAAAATCGCGCAGCGAATGCTTGAGCCGTTGATCAATCTCTGCTTCAATCTGAACACTACCATCTGCCTGAAGTTGAATCTGCTTATCTACGGCATAAACACCGCCTAGAATATGTCGCGCTTTCAGTTCAGACAGCACTGGTTTAAGCGCATAGTCAATCGCCAATAAATGAGCGATCGTGCCGCCTGTGGCGATCGGTAACACGACTTTGCCTGCTAACGCCTGCTGGGGCAGTAAATCGAGGAAGGCTTTCAGCAAGCCTGTGTAGGCTGCTTTGTAGATGGGAGTGGCGACAATCACGCCATCCGCATTGTTCAATAGCGCTTTGATGGGTTCTAGATTCGGGCTGTCATAGCGTCCATAAACCAGATCTTCAGCCGGAAAATCACGAACGGCGATCGTATCTGTGTGAAAGCCTTCCTGCTGCAAAAGCGTATTGGCATAGTTTAGCAATCCATAGGTTTTGGAAGGATTGGTAGGATTACCGGCGATCGACAAGATGTTAGCCATGGGAATCTCCTAATGTAATGACTGAGTGAGTTGGGGTGTTGACTCTGACTGAATGCAGCCCACTGGCTCTTAGCTGGATTGCCTCAGCTTCAGAGTCAGGCACTAATTCTTGTGCCAATTTTTGGGCTTGAATTCGGATCTCTGGAATGGCGATAGTTTCCCAGAGTCTGCCTCGGAGCGGTGGCCCTAGCGCATAGAGAAAATCTGACGGTTTACCCTCATGGGTCAAAAGTGCTGCATGAGTATCTGTCTGAATACCGAGCGCTAACGGGTCTGGGCAAAGTAATCCCTGCGATCGCAGGCTCATAATCAGCGGGTGTGACAGTATTCTATAGTTTGTGCTTGGGCCGGTACAATTCACGACTCGACTGACCTGTAAAACCGTATTCTTAGCGGTATGCCGCTCACGGAATACAACTTCTACACGACCGTCATGCTCATGGTAACTCTGAATGCGACCCGCATAAACTATCATCTGCCCAGATTGCAGTAATTCGTTGATTGCCTCAGCCACTTCTGGTGCAATTCGATGCCGATGGATATCCCAATAGGGGCGAACATGGCGTAAGAATCGCTGCTGTTCACTGACTGAAAGTGATTGCCAGAGTGTTTCAGTCACCGGACGCATCGCATCAATTACAACTTGCCAAGCTAGAGTTTGGGCACTGGCTGCTTTGATCTGTTCACGCACAAAACGTAGCAGCTTGCGGGTCGTTTTAGGCTGAACGGCTGCCGGATTAAATTTAAAGCGATCGCCCTGACTCAGCGTTGTGCCCGCTGGAGGCAAGCTGGCTTGAGGCAATAGCCCATGGCGAGAAATCACATGAATTTTTCCGTGATGACCCTGCTCCCGCAAAATCAGCGCCTGGTCAATCATCGTTAGCCCTGCCCCGACGAGCAAAATGGGCTGTTCTGGACTGATGCCCCTCAACGCATCCGTAGACCAACCAGAGGCAACATACGGGTCGCTGTTGTAGAAATCAGGGGTTTGGATGGAAGGATGACTCGGTGAAGCAGTACCCAGGGCGAGGATCACCTTCTGGGCGTTTAGACTTCGTCCACTGTGCAGATGAACAGTGGCTCCTGTCGTATGGGGTTGAATGGCGATCGCTTCATCATTGACTCTTTCCAGGGATACACCGAATTTAGCCTGGGCTTCAGCCTCATTTAAGACTGCCTGAAGGTATGCACCAAACAAAAGCCGGGGCACATAGGTTTCTGGCTGTACGCCATCGGGTAAGAGCGATCGGGTTAGGTCTTGCTGATTGACCCACCTCAAAAAGTGAGTCGGATCATCCGGAAATGCGCTCATGTAACCCGCAGGCACATTCAGCAGATGGCAAGGAACTTGGGTACTGTACGCGATGCCCAGACCGACCTGAGGAGATCGATCAATCAAGTAAATAGTCAGAGGACGGGTTGCCTGACGCAGCAGTTGCACAGCCAAGAGACTGCCGCTGGCACCCCCACCAATGATAGTAATCCGGCTGGGAAAATCGGAGGCTAAAGGCATAGAACTAGAAGGGAGGTGAGTAAGTTCAGTCTCTCAAGCTTCGGATACTGGAATCAGCAAATCTCAATGCCCTGCATGATTTGGCTCTTTATAAGGTGAATTGAGGGGCTGAGGTTGAGGCTCCACAATGGGCTGACTCTGACAGAGTTCAATCCCGCCGTACAATCCAGGTGCCATGAAAAACACTTGCACTTGCATTCAACAAGGGCCACCCCTCACTCGATCGCCTATAGCCAAGGATGACGCGGCGGATTGGTGCCGTTGAGGAAGTAGTTGCCAACGGCATAGTACTTCCAGCGCACCGGATCATGAAGCGTGTGGGCCCGGGCATTGCGCCAGTGGCGATCGTAGTTATATTCCTGCAAGGTGGACTTCGTGCCAGCCAGTTCAAACAGTTTATTGGTTGCCAGCAGGGAGACTTCTGTGGCTAGGGCTTTGGCTTCTGCTACTGCGATCGAGGATTCCACCACTTTGGCTTCTTCTAAGCCAGACTCATAGGCGCGATCGATAAACTCACCGGCCCGACGCAGCAGTTCTTCTGCCGCATGCACCTGAATGATCACATTGCCCAAATTGTAGAGGGTCAAGGGATCTTCGTACCCTTTTTCCTGGTTGCTGTCTACCCAGGGGCGGGTGTGGTTCCGGACAAAGTAGAGCGTGTCGCGCAGGGCCGCTTTGGCAATGCCTACATCCACCGCTGCCTGAATGATCTGAGCTACGGCTCCCATTGGGGTTGCCCGCTCAAACGCCAGATAGTGGGGAATTACATGCTCTGGCTTGACTTTCACGTTCTCCAGAATGGTCGTACCGCTGGCCGTGGTTCGCTGTCCAAAGCTAGTCCAGTCATCCAGTAAGGTCAATCCTTCGGCATGCCGTTCGACAAATGCCACAACCGTATGACCCTCCTCGTTGGCAGCGATCGTGGGAATCCAGTGGGCTAAAAGCGCTCCGGCCGAATAGTATTTGCGCCCGTTGAGCACATAGCCATCGCCCGATCGCGTCAGCTTGGTTTGGACATCGGTGACAGATTTGGTGCCAATTTCCGAAAAGGCGTTACCAAATCGCTTGCCTTGCAGCGCCAGATCGAAGAAAAAGCGTTTCTGATCTTCGCTGCCATCTAGTCGAATGGCTTCCACCATGTAGAGGTGATTCTGAGGAATTTGCCCCAGGCTGGAATCGGCTTCAGAAATGATCTTAATCACTTCTGCCAGCGTCGCGTTCGAGACTCCCGCACCGCCATATTCCTTCGGCACAATGATGCCCCACAGCCCGCTCTGAGAGAATTTCTTCACCTCTTCTACAGGCAGCCGCCGTTCGCGATCGCGCACCGCATCTTCTTTCAGAAACTCTGCAGCCAGGTCTTTGGCAACGGCGATCGCCTCTTGGTCATCTCGAATCACATGGGCCTTGGGTTCTGCTTCAATGTTGACTAGCGTTGTCATAAGTCTTGCCCCTTGTGTATACCTCTTGTGCGATGGAATGTAGAGCTAAATGAGAGTTAGTAGGAAGCGGGCGATCGCCTTGCTCTAGCGGCTAGAATCTCTCGATATTTTTTGATATCTAGGTTCATAGCAACAATGGGAACGACCGGCCCCAGCAAGCAAACGATTGGTCCAATGTATAAGAAGCCCCAGCCTAATCCGTAGGAGGCAATCACGAGTGCAGAACCAGCAACCCAGCCGAATGCTCCATATAGCAAAGCATTGTTTTCCTGTACCTCGTCTGAACTATCTAAATCATCGTCATCCCCAAACCCATACGTTTCTGATGCATAGGTCAAAACGAGATACATCCCTCTGAGGAAGAAGAGGGTAATGACAGCACCCATGACGGCAGCTAGAATTGTCTCAACTGAGTAAGGATTTTGTGTGATAGCAGGGCTACCAGAACTTTGAGCGTGACCAACTTGGGCATAGAAAACGGTCAGCACTGTCCCTAAAATGAAATAGCTGATCCGTTTTACTAGAGGGTGCAACGGCAGCGATATAGTCCGTAAAAGGCGGTTCATCATCATGCTCCTTAAGACGTGAAATGGGATTACCTAATGGCTTACCTGAAAACCGCTTGAGGTGATTCAGGGACTTCAGACAAGTCTTGAGCTTGACCCAGGCTGGTGTAATCAAACCGTTCTGAATTTGTTAACGCAATCAGAATCGGTACAATAGTGCTGACCGCAACAACAGTGTAAGTCCCAATTTCTTCCCCAAACTGAGCTAGCGCAATCACACCCGCAATCAATCCCAAAATTGTACCTGCAGTAAATGCCGTGGCATTCATGCGCGACCAGATAATCGATAAGACGAGAGGTACGAGTACAGCGGCCCGAATAATCGACGTTCCCAATACGAGGGTGACCAGATCGATGCCCGACAGCACCACTGAAACGGAGATGCCGGCAGCCACCACCATTGAGATACGGGTCCAGGTAAACAGTGCCCGTTCAGAAATGTTGGGGAACAGCGGCTTAATCACGTCTACAGCCGAAACAGAGCTAACGGCGGCAAGGGTGCCATCACAAGTGGAATAGCAGGCTGAAAGTACAATGATCACAAACAGATAAATTGCCCAACTTGGTAGTCCTAAATGAGAAACTAAGAACGGCCCTAATGCAGCCGGATCGCCACCTAAATCTTTCGCGAGATCCACCTTCAACGCAATGCCGGCCAACCCCACAGTTCCTAAACACAGGGCGACAACGTAATACAGCCCCCCTCCCCAGAAAAAAGTCTTCCCCAACTCGCGTTCTTTAATCCCCCAAGCGACCTGCCAAAATTCCTGTCCGGCGATCGTAGCGGTAATTAACGCCAACGCAAAGGTTAGACCAAACCCCTGAAAGGCGTCGGGTCGAGTCACTGTCAGCAAGCCGTTTCCTTGACTCTGAACGGCATTCCAGATTGCCTCTGCACCGCCCGTCTGACCCCAAATTGCGGTAGTTACCAGGACGGAGGGTACCATGATCAGCAAGCACATCAAAGTTGACGTAGACATTGATGCCCATAGTCCACCCAGGCTGATGTATAGCAGAATGACGATTACAGATATCGTTGCAACTACCCCTTCGGGCAATCCAAAGATCGTAGCGATCATCAGAGACGCACCCTTTAGGTTCACGGTGATGATTTGAATTGCGCCAAACAGAATTCCCGCAACCACCACGATGCGAGCTAACTTTGCCCCCTCATATCGAGCAGAGATGAACTCACTAATTGTGTAACCGTGGGGCATCAGCCGTCGCAGCTTTTTTGCAAAGGGAATCACGGCAATCACGGCTGCACCGTTAGGCACGGTAAACCAAAATAAGCCGGACAATCCATACTTAAAGGTGACACCAATCGGCAGTAAAATCCCAATCACCCAAGTCCAGACTGATAGCAAACCTGCAATGCCAAATCCTAGTCCTAACTTCCGACCTGCAATCACAAAATCATGGGTGTTTCTTACCAGCTTCCACTTGGCGTAGTAAGAAACAATCAACATGACTAATCCTAACCCGATCAGGGTAATGATCCCCTCTGTCGGACCCAAGGGAGCCGCTTTAGCAAGACTAATTCCTTCCACGCTTTTGAGTTCCTTTTGTATTTCGTTAACTTTGTATCTCGTTAACAAGGCGATGAATGCTCTGACCTCCTTGCTGAAGTGAATCATCAGCCGATACTGACCTGTGAAAATAGACCTGCTTGACGTGAGCTGTAGAGCGCTGAGGTAATCAAATCATTAAGCCTATACCCCAACCAACTCATTGGCAGGCTGTCGCCGTGACTCAAGCTCACGGACAAGCGGAATTACAGATCGACCAAATTCTGGTAAATCATCGGTGTAGTGTAGGAAACCGCCGAGAATCAAATCGACACCTGCTTCATGAAACTGCTGAATCTTTTCAGCTACCTGTTCTTTCGTGCCAATAAGACCGGAACGGAATCCATCGTTATATTGCACCAGGTCTTCAAAATTGGAATTTGCCCACATCCCCGTTTTGTCACGGGTTGCAGCACCTGCCTGTTTTACAGCTTCCCCAAACCCTTCAACGGCTTCGCGATCGGCTTGGGCAATAATTTCACGCAAGACCTCGTGGGCTTCCTGTTCGGTATCGCGCACGATAATAAAGGAATTCAATCCAAATTTGATTGTTCGCCCGGCGGCACGAGCCAGAGCAGAAACTTCCTCAACCTGTTCGCGGACACCCTCGATCGTGTTGCCGTTCATAAAATACCAATCCGATACCCGACCGGCCATCCGCCGTGCTGCTTTGGAGTTACCGCCCTGGAAGATTTCAGGATGGGGCTTGTTGCTGATGGGTTTGGGCTTCACCCATCCCCCATTAATCCGATAAAAATCGCCCTTAAAGTGAAACTCGTCTTCTGTCCAAAGTCCTTTCAGAATTTGAATAAATTCTTCCGATCGCCGATACCGCTCATCGTGATCCAACCAATGTTCGCCATAGATGGTAAATTCATCCTTAAACCAACCGCTGACGATATTCAGCGCAAACCGACCTTTAGAAATAAAGTCAATCGTAGAGCCTATTTTGGCCACTACTCCCGGATGCCACAGCCCTGGATGCACAGCCGCAATCAATTTGATCTTCTTCGTGACCGCGGCCAAAGCTGAAACGGTGGCGA
>DATNOY010001047.1:0-5058 GCA_036703495.1 Coleofasciculaceae cyanobacterium | reverse complement strand
AAAACCAGATTATTTGAAAGCCCCGCAAAGCGGGGCTTTCAAATGATCATTACCTTTTGAAAACTACCCAAAAAATCTTCTGTACTTCACCCTAAGGTTGGGACTGTTCAGGCAAAGGCTGAAGTTCCCAAATCCGGTGGTACATCTTGCCAGCGGCCATTGCCAACAGCCCGGATTGCCTCTTTCAACGAAATATCGCCCGTATATAGCGCCCGACCCACGATCGCCCCACTCACCCCTATCGGTTCTAGCGCCAGCAGATTAAGCAAATCGGTGACGGAACTGACGCCGCCCGATGCAATCACAGGCACCGCAATAGCGCTTGCCAATTCTCGCAATGCTTCCCGGTTAGGGCCTTGGAGGGTGCCATCTCGATGAATATCGGTATAAATAATGGCGGCTGCGCCTAAATCGGCCATGCGCTGGGCCAGGGTAACTGCTTCAACTTCCGAAGTTTCTAGCCAGCCGCGAGTCGCCACCTTACCGTTGCGAGCATCAATGCCGACCACAATTTGACCAGGAAATGCCTGGCATAATTCCTCAACCAGGTCTGGCTGTTCAACCGCCACGGTTCCCAAAATAACGCGCCGCACGCCTAAATCCAACAGAGCGGCAACAGATGGGCGATCGCGTAAACCACCACCGACCTGCACCGGCACATCCACCGCCCGGATAATCGCTTCGATCGCCTGCTGATTCACCGGATGTCCGGCTTTGGCACCATCTAAATCGACGAGATGGAGCCAAGTAGCGCCTTGGTCGGCCCACTGCCTGGCTACGGCCACTGGATTTTCATCAAACACCTGCGACTGGGCATAGTCCCCTTGGTACAGTCGCACACATTGACCCTTAAGTAAGTCGATCGCTGGAATCACATCCATGTTTTATCCCCTCTGGTTAAAAGCCTGATTTCTAGTGAAGCAGCTATTTTCACCCATTGTGTCAGTTTGGTTCATACAACAGCGAAGCTGGGCACTTTAAAGCTGCGGAACTTCTGTCCGATTGGCTGTAGTGAGTAATATCCCCTTATTATTTAGGAGCTTTGATCATGACTAACCCCAGTTCTATTCCAGGTGCTGATAAAAAGTTGGCTGCTGGGCTCTGTGGGATTCTGTTAGGTGCGTTTGGTGTCCACAAATTCATTTTGGGTTACACCACTGAAGGGCTGATCATGCTGCTGGTGAGTTTGGTGGGTGGCGTGATCACCTGCGGACTGGCAGCCTCTGTGATGGGAATCGTCGGTTTAGTAGAAGGAATTATTTATCTAACTAAATCCGATGCAGAATTTGTTAGCACCTACGTCACCACTAAAAAGCCCTGGTTTTAGTTCGCTCCTCCTCTTATAAAGTCATGATTAAACGCCACCGTCGATCGCTACTCTTCCTGTTTGTCCTCTTGGGCGCAGGCTATTTCAGTGCATTCTCACAGCTCGATATCAGCCCATTTTTCAAAAGCTATTTGACGATCGTTCCGGTGCAAGTCTTGGCGTTGGGTTACTTTCTCTATCTGCGTTGGAGCAATCGCTCAATCGCTTGAGTCTTGAGCCGCAAGCTTGGCCCTGCCTGTTTTCCTAGACTGCTTTTCTGGACTGCTATGTTTAGCCGCTCTCCTCATGTGCTATCTCGTTGTAGCCAACGGTTGCGGGTATTTCAACTGGGGTTATTGAGCATGCCCCTGCTGGGTGCATGGTATTACAGTCGCACGAATTTAGCCTCTCCGTTCAGGTGCCCATTGCGGGACCTGACGGGGATTCCCTGCCCTACCTGTGGTATGACCCACGCTTTTATAGCGATGGCTCAAGGGGATATGCCTCAAGCGATCGCCCATCATGCTTTGGCACCGGTTCTATTAGTGGGGATGGGAGTGGCCATCGTTCATATAGGGCTGGAGCTATGGACAAAACGCCACATTCACACTTTTTACTCTCGTTTTCTAGGACATCGAGGGGTTCAAGTTGCGGCATTGCTGGTGCTGTTGGGCTACCATACCTACCGGTTGTCGCTCCTAGCTCAGTCGGGGGAATTGGCGGCAGCGGTCAGGCGATCGCCCTTGGGACACATGGGGTTTTGACTGGTTTCTAAGGGCTGACTTTTAAGGGCTGACCGCTTTACAATTCTGCATCTTTTCTAAAATCAGCCTGATCCGCTGGTCAATTTGGCCTGGCTTCGCCTACGCTCAGAGTAGACCCAAATTGGGCAACTTGCCTGAATGGGTTGGATCGAGCTATTGCGAGAGTGTATGCAGGTTATTTCCGATCAGGCAGCGGTTACTCCCCCGACCGAAACCCTCACCCTGGATGTGGGAGGTATGAAATGTGCAGGCTGCGTCAAGGCGGTAGAAAACCAGTTGACCCAGCAACCCGGCGTAGTGGCGGCCACCGTGAATCTGGTGACGGAGGTAGCAACGGTTGACTGTGAATTGGGAAAAGTAGAGCCAGCCCAACTGGCGCAGCAATTAACGGAGATGGGTTTCCCTACCCAGCCGCGCCATTCTGGGGAAACTGCTGTACCGGGTGAGCTGACGCCTGCCGATCGCCAGCAGCTAGAAACACAGCAGCAAGTTCGTAGAATGGCGATCGCTCTGACGCTCCTGCTCTTTTCAGCAATTGGGCATCTGGTGCATTTTGGCTGGTTAAACCTGCCCGGACTGGGCAATATCTGGTTTCATTGGGGGTTAGCAACCCTGGCGCTGCTGTTCCCCGGTCGATTAATGATCGCAGACGGCTGGCGGGGGCTGCGGCACAATGCTCCCAACATGAATACTCTCGTGGGTCTGGGTGTGCTTACGGCTTATACCACTAGCTTCATTGCGCTGCTATTTCCCGATTTGGGTTGGGAATGCTTTTTCGATGAACCTGTGATGCTGGTAGGCTTCATTTTGTTGGGCCGCACACTGGAACAGCAGGCTCGCAGCAAAGCCACTAAAGCGTTTCAGTCATTGCTGGCTTTGCAGCCTACTATTGCTCATTTGATTAAGGATGAGGGTGAACGATCCAATGGCGGACTACTGAGTTCTACAGGGTCTTCTATTGCGATTCCTGCCAGTCAGGTCAAAGTGGGGGAATGGCTGCGGGTTCTGCCCGGTGAAAAAATTCCGGTTGATGGCGAGATTCTAACGGGGCAAACTACGCTGGATGAGTCGATGCTGACGGGAGAAGCAACGCCGGTTCTCAAAACTGCGGGCGATCGGGTCAGTGCAGGCAGCCTCAACTTATCGGGGGTGATTGCGATCAAAACGACTCGCACGGGTCGCGATACGACTTTGTCTCAGATCATTGCTCTGGTGGAAACAGCCCAAACCCGCAAAGCTCCAATTCAAGGTTTGGCCGATACGGTGGCTGGCTACTTTACCTATGGGGTCATGGCGATCGCCAGCCTGACTTTCCTATTCTGGTATTTCATTGGCATTCCTCTATGGCGCGATCGGATTTTTGGCATGGTTCCGACTGCCATGGACATGGGGCAGATGCAGATGGGGCATATAATGTCGGCCGGACTGCCTCCCTCGCCGCTGCTGCTCAGCCTGAAGCTGGCGATCGCGGTTCTGGTGATTGCCTGCCCCTGTGCCTTAGGGTTGGCGACCCCTACGGCTATTCTGGTGGGTTCTGGCATTGGGGCTGAGCGAGGATTGCTCATTCGGGGCGGCGATGTCTTGGAAAAAGTGCATCAGCTGCAAACTGTTGTCTTTGACAAAACGGGGACGCTGACGATCGGACATCCCGAGGTAACGGACTGCATTTCTCTCCTGGAGACGGTTTCAGAGCTGGATTTGCTGCAGCTGGCAGCCTCGGTTGAAAGCGGCACACAACACCCGTTGGCTAACGCCATTCACCAAGCCGCCCAGCGTCAGGAGATTGAGCGGCGACCGGCGACTCTGTTTCATACCCAACCCGGACTGGGGGTCTCAGCGCAGGTGGAAGGTCAGTCTGTCGTGCTTGGCAATCTAGATTGGCTGGTGCAACAAGGAATAGCTGTGGAGGCTGCAACTCAGTCCCAAGCTTGGGAAGCCGCTGGAAAAACCCTTGTATATATTGGGCTAGATGGGCAGCTGGCAGGCTGGATTGCGGCACAGGATACGCTACGTCCTGAGGCCCAAAAAACTGTTGCCACTCTGCAACAGATGGGGCTGCGGGTGATGATGCTCACGGGCGATCGCCCAATGGCAGCGGCAGCGATCGCCCGACCGCTAGGGTTAGCGCCAGAGGACATTCTGGCAAACGTTCGGCCCGACGGCAAGAGCAAGGTAATTGAGCAACTGCAAGCTGCTGGACAATCGGTGGCGATGATTGGCGATGGCATTAACGATGCTCCGGCTCTCGCACAAGCCGATGTGGGCATTTCCCTGCATTCTGGAACAGATGTCGCCATCGAAGCGGCTGATATTGTGCTGATGCGCGATCGCCTGAGTGCCGTAGTAGAAGCAATCCGCCTCAGCCAAGCGACCTTCAACAAAATCCGCCAGAATCTCTTCTGGGCGTTTGCCTATAATATTTTAGGAATTCCTGCGGCGGCTGGACTGCTGTTACCCCTGTGGGGCATCACTCTTAGCCCTGCTGCTGCCGGTGCACTCATGGCCTTTAGCTCGGTGAGCGTGGTGACTAATTCGCTGTTGTTGCGTCGCACTTTTGCAAATAGCAGACCTGAGTGCTAAAGAGCCGGTCTTCAGCACTCAACTGTTTTTACAAGGCAGGAATTTTTACCACAGGGCAGGAATAGGTCTTTCAGGAGCGGCTGGCTCGCGGGGTTCGGACGCAGCAGGAGCCGTGGAAGGCTGCCGAAAAGAGGGGGCAAAGGGAGCCGGAGGAACAGATTCTGGGGTATAAATGGGATCGGTTTGCAAAGAGCTGCTGAATGGCGTGGGCAAATCTGCCGTCCGAATGGTTGGATCGCTGGTTGTTTGCTGTCTAAGGGTTTCCGTATAAAGCCGATGAAGGACGCGCCCATCCCCAGAAATTTGATTTTCAGGAAACGGCCCAAAGTACCAAAAAACGTTGCGGGCAAAGCGACGGTTTTGGTAAAAGTTTTTGTTAAAGGTAAAGAAGGTGGATTCAAATTGCTC
>DATNOY010001046.1:0-2495 GCA_036703495.1 Coleofasciculaceae cyanobacterium | reverse complement strand
TGCCCAAACGCTCGATCAATAATCTCTACCGTAGTTAGCGTATCCAGGTCAACCGAGAGAATTGGAATCTCTAAGTCTTCAGCCCGGCTAAGAATCGTTGGCGTGGGCGGGATATGTCCGGTGAGGATCAGGCATTGCGTGGAGGTTTCCAGAGCCGCTAGCTGAATGTCAGTGCGATCGCCCCCCGTCACCACGGCCATATTACGTCCTTTGCGGAAATAGCCCAGGGCTGAATTAACATTCATAGCGCCAATCTTGAGGCTTTCAACCATCAAATCCAGGCGATCGGCACGGCACAATACCTCGGCCTTAAGCTGATGAACCAGTTCGCTAACGCTGACGCTTCGCAGCAAATCATTACGCGGCAGACTGGCCAATACTTCAATGCCTTGCTGCTCCAGGAAAGGCTTAATTTGGCTGTTAACTAGATCAACCTGATCATGAGGAATATCGTTAATCAAAGCCCCCATTAAGCGATCGCCTAGCTGCTGCTTCGCTGCCAACAGCCCATCGACAACCAGCGCCGAGTGAAACCGAGACACCAATACTACGGGGGCATCTAGCTCTTGGGAAATTTGCTGCAACGATAGACCAAACAGCCGACCCTCTTCTAAGGTGCCAGCTCCCTCTAGCACTACCAAATCCCCTGCTGGAGTTTGAGCATAGCTGTGGAGGCGCTGAGTGTAGTCCACGGCATCTGCCCCGAGGAGGCGCTGGGCAATGGTGGGTTTGTCTAGAGGGAGCAACATCGGCAAGACGCGATCGGCTGGCAAACTCAGCGTTCTGGCAATAAATTGGATATCCTCTTCAGTTAAATCTGCCTGAGATTCATTCAGGCAAGTTCCCACAGGCTTGCCATAGGCAATATCTAGCCCCTTCTCCTTGAGACAGTGCGCCATGCCCAAGATGATGGCAGACTTACCGCTATAGGCTTCCAGAGACCCAATCAAGAGATATTTTGCGGACTTTGGCACGCCCTAACTCCTCCACAAACTAGCTTAAACAACGATTGTTAAATCTGCTGAGGATCATGGATTCAAGAAAATCCAAGACTGGGGAACAGGAGTGCTGCCCCACCCCCCTTTCTTTAATTAAATTTACGATCCTTAACTGAAACCGAGACAATACTAAACGTTTTTATCTGAACATTCTATGACTTTACTTCACTAGATTCACTCTATTTCTTGAGCTTTTACAAGATAAACTTTTTCAAAGTCGCCTGCAGCAGCATTGATGCAGTTTGAAAGAACTACGGTGTACACACAAGCTTTAAAGTTCCCACCTTTAGCAGTTTGCCCTCACCCCCTATGCCTCCTCTCCCAGCAGCGGCAGAGGGGGAACCGAACCACAGACCGCAGAAACCCCTCCAAATCCCTTCTCCCTAATGGGGAGGAGGGCTTGTATGTAAACAGTCGTTTAAAAGACATGAAAGACAGGACTAAGCTTCTGTCCTCAGTGCTATGGCGTGCTACAGCAACGCCTATATTGGGCAATCGATCAGAAAGTCCAAGGTGCAAAATCACACTAGAGCACCTGCCCTGTCTACTTCGGTATCTGCCGTGCCAGTTTCACAAGAGAAGTTTCGGCTAGTTGTTGAAGGCTACCTTTGTTGAACGCTACCCTATAGCCTTTGCAGTAGGTTTAAACCATGGGTATCTGTGCCGCAGGTGCTCAGCAATCGATGGGATTCTGCTAGCGCTTTGACCTCTTGCGTTTGCTTAGGACTGGTTTGCCAGGGAGATGGATTATTGTAAGCGTAGTAGGTTTCAACCCCATCAATACCAGCCCGTGCCGCAGCCGGGATCAACTCAGCTGGCGATCGCCGATATCTTGCCGGATGGGCCAGCACCGCCAATCCCCCTGCCGCATGAATTGCAGCAATAGCATTCGCTGCTTTATAGAGTTCGCCAGGGGCAGTACGCCCGTGAGTGTAAGGTTGAATGGCAGCATGATCAGGATCAAACGCATAAGCCAGAATATGAACTTCGTCGGTCAGCAGGTTGGCATTCACTTCCATACCGACCCAAAGTTGCGGAACTTGAGAGGACTGGCTGTCTAGCCATTGCTGTGCCCTGCGATACCCTCTAACGCTGTGGTGATCTGTAATAGCAAGACCCTTTAGCCCGATGTCGATTGCTTGTTCCATCAGCTGCTCTGGCTGCAGCCGCCCATCTGAACAAACCGTATGCATGTGGAAATTAAACGAAGCAGGACAGCTGGCAGCCGTAATGGTTTCAAACACAGACCGAAGTGTTGCTGCATCTTGTGCTGCTGGCGAAGCGAAGTCGTAAATCAAATCGACAGCCATAGTTCCCTTAACGGTCGTTTACATTCTGCTTCCACTATAGCGGACGGGATGAGGGGGTGAGGGATGAAGAAGATGGGGCTGCGTTGGGCAGTCCATCCCCTGCCGTTCAGCCGCTAGTTGCTTTAACGAGTAAGGCGACGGCATAAGCTGCGATCCCGGCTTCTTGCCCGATCGCATCTAGCTTTTC
>DATNOY010001045.1:0-5220 GCA_036703495.1 Coleofasciculaceae cyanobacterium | reverse complement strand
AGCTTAATCTCATCCCCACTGGCCAGATCATGTTCAGAAAATTTGTTGTAGGCCGCCTGTTCGGGCGTTTGGTTCCGTTGGCGTCGCCCAATCATTTGTCCGTTAATGTAAGTCCCATGGAGGCTACCCAAATCCCGGATGCGGGCGATCGGTGGATTAATGTCAAGCAGGCAGTGATACCGAGAAATGGTTTTGTGCTGTTCGTCATTGGGTAACTGAAGATGGCAGTCTTTAGCGCGACCAATGATGCAAATGGTGCGATTGCCGAAGGCAAACTCCTGTCCCTGCAAGCTGCCCGCTGTGGCCGTTAGGACAACTCTGGCTGAGGTATCTGGGTCTTTAAAGGCTGTTGCAAATTCTGTGCCAAATACCGTTGCAAAAGCCGTTGCATCGGGTTGGCTCAAAACTTGAGCCGGGGGGCTAGGGGGAGCAGGCGGAGCGATCGCCTGCGTCAGGCGAGACAACTGCTGGCGCACCTGATCAGGTTTGAGCCAGCCATACCCCGCCACCTTCAGCGTTTGCATCAGGTAGCTGAACTGATTTTCTGTCCAGGTTGGCGTCCCTTGAGGCGTGAGCGCTACGGTAATTTCTTCAGGGGTGGGTTCACGGTTTAGGGGCAAAACTCCGGCCGTGGGCGTGTGGAGCTGCAAAAACACCTCTAGGTAGGGATTAGCTGCTTCATCCCAAGCGGTGGGCAATGTGTCTGCTAATTCCCAATCTAAGAGGGAAAGTTTACAGGTTTTGTCATCGCTACCTGAGAGCGCATAGCGACCATCGGCACTGAGGCTGACGGATCGCACTGCTGCCGTATGTCCAGTCCAGGTCCAGACGCAATCGCCTGTCAATACATTCCACAGCTTACAAGTTTTGTCATCGCTACCCGAGAGCGCATAGCGACCATCGGCACTAAGGCTAACCGATCGCACTGCCGCTGTATGCCCGCTAAAGGTGCGCAAGCAATCGCCTGTCATCAAATTCCACAGCTTGAGCGTTTGATCGGCACTGCCGGAGAGGACATAGCGCCCATCCGGACTCACCGCCACGGCATGAATGGTGTCCGTATGGCTGGCAAACGTGTTCAGGCAGTCTCCTGTCGCTATATCCCACCGTTTCAAGGTGGTGTCGGCACTGCCGGAGAGGACATAGCGTCCTTCTGGGCTAAACGCGACCACCATCACCTCGCCTGGATGCCCAGTCAAGGTGCGCAGACAGCGCCCGGTGGCCACTTCCCAGAGCTTGAGGGTAGTATCGGCACTACCCGATAGCACATAGCGCCCGGTTGGACTCATAGCCACCGATTGCACGCGATCGCTATGCCCTACCAGCGTCCGTAGGCATTCCCCAGTGTTCAGGTTCCAGCGTTTGAGGGTAGTGTCGGCACTGCCGGATATGGCCGATCGATCGACTGGACTACAGGCCACAGCCGTCACTTCGCTTTTGTGTCCCTCCAGGCTGAGCAGGCAGCGCCTAGTCTGGATCTCCCAGAGTTTGAGGGTGGCGTCGGCACTGCCGGTGAGGATGCAGTTGCTATCCGGACTAAATACAACCGATCGCAGGGCTGCTGGATATCGGTCTAATGTCACCTGCTCCCAGCTATTGCCGAGAGAGCGGCGCGGTAAGGAGGTATAGAGACTCAACCAGACCTGCAGGGCATCCGGTTTGCGGCTATATCCAATCTGCGATCGGGCCTGGCGGATATGTTGAGCGGCTGCCAGCGCATCTCCTTGGGCTAACACTACCTGCGCCTGCGCCACTTCTTGTTCATAGAGCTGATCACTCGTGACTTGCGGGTCTGCCAGCTGCGTTTGGGTCAAGCGCAGGGGAGCTGCATCTATGGGGCTGGAGGTGAACATCGCCCACCACTTCAATGCTCCGGCATCGGCGGACAGCACATAGTCCCCTTCTGAGCTGAAGGCGATCGCCCGGATGGCCGCTTGATGTCCGGTCAAGGTGCGCAAACAGCGCCCGGTGGACACTTCCCAGAGCTGCAGCTGTTCCTCGCCTGCCGATAGGACAAACCGACCCTCTGGGCTGAAGGCAACCGCTTGGACGCCTTGCGCCTCCAAGGTCTGCACTAGCTGTCCGGTGGTGATGTCCCAAATCCGAATGGGATCAGCACCCGCCACCACATAGCGACCCTCAGCACTACAGGACAGGGAAGTCAGGTGGCGATTCCCCTTAAATGTCTGGACTACCTGACCGCTGGCAATCTGCCACAGCTTAATCGTTTGGTCAACACTAGCCGACAGAATATGATCGCGATCGGGGGTGAAAAGAACAGACACGACTGGTCCCCAATGCCCTTGGAAGGTACGCAAACATTTGCCAGTCTTCATTTCCCAGAGCTTGATGATATTGTCATCGCCCCCCGACAGGATGTAGCGATTATCGGGGCTAAAGACGACCGATCGCACCGCTCCCTGGTGAGCATTTGACCGGAGCCTGCGGCTGAAGCGGTCTAGCGTATTGAAAAAGGTGGAGATGGGGCCAGACTGCCTGGCATATTGATATTCGGCTCGGCGTTCTCTGCCGTCGAAGGTGTGAACATAGCTAGTGTCAGCAATATTCCAGAGATGCAGGGTCTGATCCTCGCCGCCCGACAACAGGTAGCAGCCATCTGAGCTAAAGGCGATCGTCTCGACCCGCCCTTGATGTCCTTTAAACACACTTAAAGTTCGGCTGGTGGCAATCTCCCACAGACGAATCAGGCCGCTCTCTTCTCCCGACAGGGCGTAAAGGTTAGATACCCCCAGTGCCATTGCCGTGATGGCTTGAGATCCAGACGGCTGCGGGGTCGTGCCAAAGTTGGGCAACAGTTTTTTGGTGTAAGGAAGGCGCTCTTTGACTTGTGCTAAGGTTGCCGTCATCTCCTCTTGCTGAATGCCGCTGGCATTAATGCCTTCCAGCAGATTCAGCGCCGCTTCATAGTCACCTCGCTCTAGATGGACTAAACTCAGCAGGTAATCCACCGACCAATCGGGATGAGCAGAGCGGCTAGACTCTAATTGCAAGAGGAGTTGCTCATCGCTGGCTTTGCCCGATCGCCACGCTATTAGCCCCCGGTTATACAGCGCTTCGAGATGCAGGGGCTGTTGAGCAATTGCCTGTTCCCATAGCGCGATGGCTTCAGTGTGCTGTCCCAAATCCCACAGCAACACGGCTCGGTTGTTCAAGCGGTTTGCATCGTTGTCGGCTGCTGGGGCAGGCGGTTCATGCCGGGGATAAGTCTGGCCGATCGCCCGCCAGTAGATCATTTGCAGTTCAGTGGCGATTTCTCGCAGGCTGGTCGGACGGTTATCCGGATTCTCCTGCAAACAGCGCCGCAACAGTTGGGTCACGGGCAACGGCATCTGAGGCAGCGACACTCCGGCCAATTGGGCTGCTGTTGGCTGTCCTAAGGGATTGCCTAATGGATCGTCTAAGTACCGTTCTAAACCTTGAGCCGTTAGCGTTTCGGCACTCCAGGGGCGACCACCTGCAAACATCTCCAGAACCGACAGTGCCCAACTCCAAACCTCAGACTGAACCGTCGAGGTAGCCGGGTCGCTCTGCTCAGGTGCCCTGTAAGCGATCGCCTCTGGGTTCACCCAACCCCAGCCAAAATCTTGGAGGCGCACTTCCCCTGCCGGGGTAATCAGCACCGACTCCGGAATCACGGCTTGATGCAGCACGCCCTGCTCATGGGCATAGCCCAACCCCCAGGCCCATTGAATTGCCAAGTCCAAGATCCGCTGGAGGGCAGCGGTCTCTCCATGGCTATAGAGGTGGCGATCGTCTAGCCAATGGCGCAGGCTCTCGCCAGCAACATATTCAGTGAATATCAGCGGATGCCCGGCTACAGAGCGGACATAATAACAGCCCACAATATGAGGATATGCCCCCAGGCTACTCCAAGCATTGAGCTGGTGCTCAAATTTCTCCACCCCACCTAACTGCTCCACCGCGGCGGGCGTCAGGTTTTGAATTGCCAGGTCAGTCTGCCATCCCAAATGTCGTACTTTGTAGACTTCACCCCATTCACCTTGACTCAGAATGCCAATTACTTTGTATAAGTCAAGAATGATATCTCCAGCCTGCCAATGTACTCCGTTTTGATTTGACATAACTCCCTAAAGTGCCTCTTCTATTGCCTCTTCTAGGTGATGTTCTGAACATGGTATTGATTTTCTTTTCCTAAAGCAGTAGGGCTTCCATACTTCTTAAAAAATCAATTCCATATTGGAAACAGCTACCCGAGATGAGGGGTTTAATGATCGATCTCTCCAGGTCTTCTCCAGTTTAATCGCTGTTTCAGAATTGCCAAATGGTTCCGAAACTTGCTCAAGCCCTTTTGCTCAAGCTCTTTTGCTCAAGCTCAGAGTTCAAGGCTCTACAGCAACGGGGGTTCCCAACTGAACGATCGCATAGAGCTGACGAATATCTTCGTTCAGCATACGCACACAGCCATGAGAAGCGGCCCTGCCCACAGAGTCGCGATCGGGGGTGCCGTGAAACCCAATCGCGTTTTGGCCATCTGTCCAAAATTCAATCCAGCGTTCTCCGAGCGGACTGTCAGATCCAGGGGGCATGACTTCGCCAGTAAAAGGATTTGTCCAACCGGGATTTTTCACCATTGCCCTGACTTGGAAGTTTCCTGTTGGAGTTTCCCATCCGGCTCTGCCCACAGCAACCGGATAGCTGGCTTTCAACTGATTGCCTTGGTAGACATAGACTTTGCGTTCGCCAATCTTCAGCACCAGGCGGGTGCTGAGAACCTCTGGAAAGATAGGCTGGATCGGCGGCAAGTCAGGCAGTGAGGGAGAATAACGCAGCGCTGCTGATCTAGAGGCTGCCTCAGGAGTCGCTGCTGGAGCGGCTCTATCCTTAGAATTTAGAGCTTGAGACGTTGAAACCTGAGCCCAAGAGGGGGATGCCGTCACTAGCAATAACAAAGCTGTTCCAACATAAACCCGTGCAGCATGACGAAGCGGCATCTTTATTTTTGTCCTTCCTTGATTTCTGTCCTTCAATGATGCTACCGCTGAGGATGAGCATTTCCGATTGTTTCAATTCACCTGAAAGCGGCTAGTAGAGCCGCTTTCTACAAAACAATGGTGCTACACCAGCAATCTCAATCCCGTTCTACCACAGCGCTCGGGGGCTGGACTCGGAGGTAGACGAAGATGTACCGGACGAAGATGGAGTTACTGTTTGACTAGATGAGGGACGCGGAGAAGACAT
>DATNOY010001044.1:0-5008 GCA_036703495.1 Coleofasciculaceae cyanobacterium | reverse complement strand
GCTGGTACGGTTGTAGGTACAGTTACCGCTAAGGATGCCGAAGGCAACCCCCTGCAAGGCTGGCAGATTACCGCAGGAAACACCGATGTCGATCAAGATGGCAAAGCTGCGTTTGCCATGAATGCAGCCACAGGTCAGATCACGGTCAACGACGCTGATGATCTCAACTTTGGCAGTTCTCCAACATTTAATTTGCAGACTACCGTCAGCGATGGGACGGCTACTAGCGCTGCCCAAACGGTGACGGTTAACCTTACCCAAATCCCTCAACCCAGCAATTCGGCACCTACCGGTATCAATCTCAGCAATAGTGCTGTTAATGAAAATGTGGCTGCTAATAGTGTCATCGGCAGTTTGTCTAGCGTTGACCCCGATGCTAACAACACCTTCACCTACACGCTGGTGGCAGGTACGGGCGATACGGATAACGGTGCGTTTCTAATTGTGGGTGATCAGCTACAAGTCAAGACCTCGCCTGACTTTGAGGCTAAGCCTAACCTGAGCATTCGCCTGCGTACCACCGATCAGGGCGGACTCTCTTTTGATAAGGTGTTGGCGATCGCTGTCAATAATATTAATGAAGCCCCCACAAATCTCAGCCTCAGCAATACCCAGGTTGCCGAAAATGTTCCAGCCAACACGGTCATTGGCACCTTTGCAACCGTGGATCCCGATACAGGCAACACCTTTACCTACAGCCTTGTAGCAGGCACAGGCGATACAGATAATGCGGCTTTTACGATTACTGATAATCAGCTAAAAATTAACACTTCACCTGACTTTGAAACGAAGTCGAGCTACAACATTCGTGTTCAAACCACCGATCAAAACGGTCTCACCTTTATAAAACCGCTGACGGTAACGGTGCAGGATGTTGCCGAATCGTTTAATCAGTTTGTGGCAACCCAAACGGCTGACGGGCTGCAAGTGACGCTGAGCAAATTGCAGGATGTGTTCAACAGCCAATTGCTGCAAGCCAATTTGCCCATTGTCGGCAAAATGACTGGAGCAATTCCCAGTTTCTTGACCACGCTTCGGGATCAGATTGTGCCTGCTATTCGAGGAGCTGGTAACATGACGGCCGACGCAATGGAAACATTGCTAAAAGGGACGCTGGCTGGGGCTCAGGTGATTAAAACGAGCAATGTTAATGAAACCAGCTTTGAAGTCACCATCAATCAGCAGAGTCAGGTTACAAAAGTTGCCAGTGATTTGGCGCTGCCTGGCTTGGGATTGAAAGTGGACAACGCAACAGGACAGGGGGCCCTAACCTCGAAGCTAAAACTTGTATTTGGCTCGAATAAAGATCATGGTTTCTTTGTAGATAGTGGTAACACGCAGCTCACGTCTAACTTGGACTTCAGTTTAGGCAACAATTTTAGTGCTTCTGGCAAGATGGGGCTATTCAAAGTCAAGCTTGCAGACGATGCCAGCAGCCCAACTCGTGCCAATGCCACCTTCTCTGCCAAGCTCAATGACATTGATGTACCCGGTGCCCCCAATGATGGCAATCACTTAACGACCACTGAACTTCAGGCAAATGCTAGCAACAAGGCACTGGCAACTGCCAGTCTAACCAGTGATCCCAACCTAGGGCTGAAGATTTCTACCGATATGGGTTCAGCGGCAATTCCGGGGGTTAACACGAGACTGTTTGGCGATATCCCGCTGTTGACCTATACCGATGGGGTGATGAGCGGCACACCCACAACCAATTTCACTTTCAAGAACACTGAACTGTCTTTGGGATCGATCGCTAACAACATTGTCCTGCCCGTCTTGAAGAAGGTCGATACCGTGATCGCTCCCATGCGTCCTGTACTGGATGTCCTGTACAGCGATCTAAAATCGATCGGCATTGGCTATCTCTTTCCCGATCTCGACGGGGATGGTAAAGTCACTCTGATTGATATGGCTTCTGCCGTTAAACCTGTTGGGCTGGGGTTCATCAAGGGGATCAAGACTCTGTCTGATTTGAGCAAAAAAGCGAGCGCCACCTCCTCTGCGGGTTTGCAGATGGGAGATTTCACAGCCACTAATTTTAATCCGTTTGGTGCGGTCAACAGCCTGCAAAGTGCGGGTATTACCAAAACCAGCGCAGTTGCTACAGCCGATCAGCAGTTGAACAGCAATGGGGATAGTGGCTCAAGTCTGATTAAAGACTTTAAGAAATTAGAAGGTTTGAAATTCAATCTGCTTGATGATTCCAGTAACGCAATTCGTCTGTTGATTGGTCAACCTGTATCGTTGTTCACTTACGATTTACCCGAGCTAGAGCTTGCCTTTAGCGTAGAGAAGAAAAAGAATCTGGGAACCACTCCCTTTGTAATTGGAGTAGGTGGCAGCATTTCGGCCTCTGCAGATCTTGCCTTTGGTTACGATACGTTTGGTCTTCAGAAATGGGCCAACAGTAATTATGATTCCAGCAAAGTCTCTCAAGTCTTTGACGGGTTTTATGTGAGCGATCGCGAAAATCCAGATGGTACGGGTGCAGATGTTGATGAGTTTAAGCTGAAGGCGGGGCTGACCCTCAGCGGCGGTGTTGGCTTGGCGCTTGATCCGGCGGTTGATCTATTTGGAGGTTTGGTTGGTGAACTGACGGGTGGGCCATCGTTTGACCTTAAAGATCCCAATAACGATGGTAAAGTTCGTGCTGATGAACTGCTTGCAGGTAATCCGCTGGCGTTTTCTGGAGTCTCAGTTGATGCCTCCATTGGGGCAGAGGTATCTGGTAGCTTAGGACCTCTCTCGGCTAAGCTGCTGAGCGCGACTTTCCTAGAAGGCAACCTATTCAAATTTGATGCTAGAACCCAGCAAGTTGAGCTGTTGGGATTACCTGCCAAAGATTTGATTAATCTTGTCAACGATGCCGTCAATAAGATTAAGCGGGCTGGGCTTGACCTTGCCATGAAAGCCGGTCAACTAGCCTTGGAAGCCACTAAAAAAGCGGCTGCCATTGTCTATAACGCAGGCACCAAGGTTGTGAACTCGATCGCCAGTGAAGTCAAAACGGTGGCAAATGTTGCCACTCAAGCCGTCAATCAGTTAGTCAATGTTTACGATGCCGGCAAAGCGGCTGAACAGAAGCTGAAAGAGGGTAAGTCTCTGAGTATTAAGGAGTACAGCTCTTTAGGTGCCGCTAAGGTGATCGATACGGTGAAAGCGCCGTTTGTTGAGGTAAAAGCGACTGCCACGAAGGCTGTTGCTCAGGTGTCTAGTGCCGTCTCAAATGCGGGCAAGTCAGTTGTGAGCAGTGTCAAGTCAGTATTCAGCAAAGTGTTCAACGAAGATATTGCCGATGCGGTGGTCTTCTTTGATCAGAACTTTAATGGTGTGCTGGACTCGGGTGAGCCTTTTACCATCAGCTATGAAGATGGCAGCGTTGCCCTGACGATCGATCTGGACAAGTTTGATACGAATAAGAACGGTGTGATTGACGATACCGAAGGGCAGCGGGTGGCGATCGGGGGATATAGCCCCTATACAGGTTTGCTCAACGATATGAAATTTGTTGCTCCGGGCGATTCTTTTGGTATCAACTCGATGACCACTTTGGTGAGCCAGCTGATGCAGGATGGCAAAGACCAGAGTGAAGCCATTCGAGACATTAATCAGTCTCTGGGCTTACCTGCAGACTTAGATGTAGGTTCGTTTATTCCAGAACTGGCGCTTGTGGGTGGCGATCCGGCCCTTGCCGCAAAATTTGAGTCTGTGCAATCGCAGGTACATACGGCAATCGTGCAAATTGGACAAGTGTTGAATGGGGCTTCTGAAAAGCTCTCAGCAGATGCGATCAACCAGAAGGTTGTTCAGTCCATCACGGCACAAATTACCTCGGGAGCTTCCCTGAATTTGGGGAATGTGGCAGATGTGCAAAAGTTGCTGATTGCCTCGCTCGCGAGCGTCCAAGCAGCTGATCCAACCACAAAGGTGGCGGCAGTTTCAGCGATCGCTAACCAGCTGGCTCAAGTTATTGCCGAGTCCAATCAGCGTATTGAGCAAGCCTCAAAAGCCGCTCCTCAAGATGTGCTGCGGATGATTGGGTTAACTGAACGAGTAGTGTTGGGCAAAGTGGCGACAGATTTAGCAGCCGTGGGCGCTGGTAAGAAATCGGTGAAGGCACTGGTGAGTGAGTACACCGGTCGCGGCTTTGACAAGCAGTTGACGGTTGCGAAGAAGGCGCTAACGGGTGGAACCGACCAGAGCGACATCCTGCGGGGCAGCCGGAAAAACGATATCTTGCACGGTCAGCAGGGCGATGATAGTTTGTTTGGTGACTCAGGTAATGATCGGCTGTTTGGCGAAGCTGATGCTGACGATCTGAGAGGAGAAGTGGGTAAGGATAGGCTAGACGGAGGTAAAGGCAACGATAGCCTCAGTGGTGGGAACGGACGCGATCGACTGTGGGGCGGTGACGGCGACGATGTTCTGATTGGAGACAACGGCAGAGATACCTTGGTAGGTGGTAAAGGACGTGACCACTTTGGTTTAGGAATAGGTGAACGAGGGGTAGACCGCATTGTGGACTTCTCTGTCAAAGATGATCTGTTGGTGATAAGCGGTCTCTCAGGCGTTGCTGGCTTCAAGTCTGGCAAAGCCATCAGTGCCCAGTCCTTCCATATCGGCAAGCATGCCGCCGACAGCAACGATTACTTTATCTACAACAAGTCAACCGGAGCGTTATCCTATGATGCGGATGGTAATGGCAAAGGGTTACAGATCAAAATCGCTCAGTTGTCTCCAGGGCTAGCGATCGCGGCAAATGACCTGATGATGGCATAGCTGCATCGGCAGGGGCAGCGCTGTCTGATCAGGATGGCGAGACCCAGTTAAATCAGCCTCAACGATCGTCGTTTCCCTTGGGGCAGCGGCGATCGTTTCTTTATAGCCTTAGTCCAAAAGATCAGGGGTGAAAACGCTGGAGGCGCAGCGCCAACACCCCTTTCAAGTTAATAGATCTTATGGTTTTAGGGCGGTATGCACTTGGCTAAAGCCAGATGATTTTTTG
>DATNOY010001043.1:0-2301 GCA_036703495.1 Coleofasciculaceae cyanobacterium | reverse complement strand
ATTGTGCGGCGTTTCGCCATGTTGATAAATCCCCACATCATGAACATCCAGCCCCAGCCAATGCCCCGTCCGATGCATGTAGAAGGGCTTGTACTTTTCTTCTTTAATGATGTCCTCTAGATCGCCTTGCAGTAGCCCCAGTTCTAGCAACCCTTCCACAATCACGCGTACTGCCACATCATGCGTCTGCTTGTAGGGCGTGCCGGGCTGCACTTGGGCGATCGACTGGAGCTGGGCCTCCAGCACAATCTCATAGATTGCCTTTTGCTCAGGTGTAAACTTGCCGCTGATGGGAAAGGTGCGGGTAATATCCGAGTTGTAGTAGGCATAGGCGCAGCCAGCATCAATCAGCAGCAGCTCGTTGTCTTGCATCTGGCGGGTATTTTCCGTGTAATGCAATACGCAAGCATTGGCTCCAGAAGCGACAATCGAGGGATAGGCTGGACCCATCGCCCCTTGCAACCGAAAAGTATGTTCAATCTCAGCCTGAACCTCGTACTCGTAGCGTCCTGGACGGGCAAACTGACGAGCCCGGTTGTGCGCTTCTACCGCGATCGCCGCCGCTTTTCGCATGAGCTCTAGTTCAGCGATGCTCTTCAACTGTCGCATGGGGTGCAGCATCGGAGCTGGATCTTCAATCGCTGTGGGGGCATAGCCTTTGCGTTGATAGGTGGCTAACAACCGCTGCCAATGAGTAAGAATTTTGTCGTTAAAGGCGCGATCGCGCCCCAGATGGTAGTAGATGCGATCGGCTTTTTCTAAATACTGCGGTAGCTTTTCGTCTAGCTCTTGGATGGGATAGACAATATCCGCCCCAAACTGGTCTTTAGCAGCTTCCACACCGACCCGATAGCCTGTCCAAGTTTCCTTTTCTAAGTCCTTAGGCTGCACAAATAGAATAAATCGATGCTCCTCATGATGGGGAGCCAACACGGCTACTGCCTCTGCCTCATTGAAGCCCGTCAAATAGAAAAAGTCGCTATCTTGCCGAAAGTTATATTCCACGTCATTGTGCATCACCGCCATAGGGGCACTGCGAAAAACAGCCGTCCCTTTGCCGATCGTCGCCATGAGTTTCTCACGACGTTGAGCATATTCCGTTTGCATAGCTGAAGCTGGGGTTGAGGAGCAATTCTTATTGTTGTACCTGGAAACCCCCTGAGAGGGCAACTGATTGCCCTGAATTTCTAGCTAAGTCACCCCTACCCCACTCCCGCCTTAGAAGGCATAGCTCAGCACCAGAATCTTAGATCCTGAGCCAGGCAAATCTCCCTTGCCCACAGCGGCAGTATCCCCGACCCGTTCTATCGGCGTGCCAGACATCAGCGATAGGAAATTATCTATCGGCAAAATATCGCAAGCCTTGGCATCAGCCGCCTGGGTACGATATTGAGTCGGAATAATAATTTTGGGATTGAGTGCCTGAATGGCTGCCTTAGCTTGCTCAGGGTTATAAGCTTTGGGGCCATCGCCAACAGGAATCAATACGATATCCGGACGACCCATAAGAATCTGCTGCTCTACGGTGATGGGAGCCGCTGCACCCCCCATGTGTAAGATATTGACGCCACCTTGATTCCAGCGCCAAACCACATTGATGCCAAACCGTCTACCATTCAGGTCATCATGATCAGTGCGAATACCCTGAACTTGCATCCCGCTGAACTGATAAACTCCCGGTTCATCCAGCAAACGCGGATTGCCCGGCAGTTCTTCCAGCACACCTTCATCAAATAGGCGACTGCTAATCATCACCAAATCGGCTGCGACCCGAGGAGCGCGATAGCCTGCAGTGCACCCGATAGGGCGAAATGGGTTTACCAGAATCCGCCGCCCATCGCCATTAAACAAGAAGCAGGTATGCCCTAATGCCTGGATGCTGACCGCGCCACTCTGCGCTTGGGCCGATCGCCCCTGCATAACGATTCCGGTTCCTAGAGAGGCTGCTAAACTGGCTCCGGCATATTGGATAAGCTGTCGTCGTTTCATGGGCTCCTCACAGGGTTTACGAATTAAGCGGATGAGATCATTCAGCCGTGGATCGGCATTATCCGCAATTGCACATCTGCTGGCAAGATCTGCTGTTGACATTGACTCGCGATCGCAATTATCCAGCTTACAGGGATTTGGCCCCTGCTTGGATCAAGGGTGTGCAGAACGGGCAGGCGGAAAACAGTGCAGGCTGTCGATATGACTTTATGAATGCGATCGACGCATCAGGTTCCCGACCTGCTGCGATGTAGAAGCCGCAAATTTGTTAATTCACGAGGCGCTGCACTTTTTTATACACAGGATTTTATG
>DATNOY010001042.1:0-5888 GCA_036703495.1 Coleofasciculaceae cyanobacterium | reverse complement strand
CTCATAAAACACCTAAGGGGACATGAAAGTCCGAGCATCTGTTCGTAAAATTTGCGAGAAATGCCGCGTCATCCGCCGACGTGGCAGAGTTATGGTGATTTGTTCAAACCCTAAGCACAAGCAACGGCAGGGTTAATTTTTGCTTTCCTGAGATTGACAAGCAATGCGTTGCCAATTTTCATTGAAGCTTTTGGGATTTAGGGCTGTACCAGAGAGTTGAAAGAGAGGGTTGGAGCGTGGCACGAATCGCTGGGGTAGACCTTCCACGAGACAAACGTGTTGAAATTGGTCTGACTTACATTTATGGAATTGGTCTAACGAGATCAAAGCAGGTTTTGGCTAAGACAGGAGTTAATCCTGATACTCGAATCAAAGATTTGAGTGATGCTGAAGTAATTGCTTTGCGTGAGGCTGTTGAAGGGGACTATCAAATCGAAGGCGACTTGAGAAGATGGGAAACCATGAATATCAAGCGTCTTATGGATATTGGCACCTATCGAGGGCGTCGCCATCGTTTGGGTCTCCCCGTTCGAGGACAAAGAACTCGGACTAATGCTCGGACTCGCCGCGGCGGACGTCGGACGGTGGCTGGCAAGAAGAAAGCGCCAAGTAAGAAATAAGATGGCTGCTCAGTGGGTTCTAGGGAGTAGCGGATCTCTAAGTTGGTTGCTTTCAGCCTAAGCGGTAGTAGTCAATCAACTGGGGGTTTGCTTCTTTCTGATCCCAAAATTTATGGTTATGGCTACCAAAGCGTAGCTGCAGGTTTTGAACTCAAATCATTGATCAAGGTAAGCGATAAGGTATATGGCGCGACAACCTACCAAGAAGACAGGTGCGAAAAAGCAAAAGCGGAATGTCCCTAGCGGTGTAGCTCACATTCAGTCAACTTTTAACAACACGATTGTTACGATTACTGATGTTGGGGGTGAAGCAATTTCATGGGCTTCATCGGGTTCAAGTGGCTTCAAAGGTGCGAAGAAGGGGACTCCCTTTGCCGCACAAACGGCTGCTGAAAATGCGGGTCGGCGAGCTGTTGATCAGGGAATGCGCCAAATTGAAGTGATGGTTAGCGGACCTGGATCTGGACGCGAAACAGCTATCCGAGCGCTTCAAGGGGCTGGCTTGGAAATTACTTTGATTAGAGATGTAACTCCTATTCCACACAATGGATGTCGTCCCCCCAAACGGCGACGGGTTTAATCCGCTGCGAACTGTTTTCTGGGGCTAAGAGTTGTCTGCAGAAGCGGTGAAATTTGTTCATTAACTCCTAGAAGTAGATCCAGCTAGGAATTATTTCCTAAATTCAGCACATATTATTTGCTGAGACGAAAAAGTAGACGGATGTTCTAGGGCTAAAGAGAAGGGAGGCTAGGTCGTGGCACAGTTTCAGGTTGAGTGCGTAGAGTCAGACATTAGTGAAGATCGAAGCTCGTATAGCAAGTTCATACTGGAGCCACTGGAAAGAGGTCAGGGGATTACAGTTGGCAACGCTCTGCGCAGGGTGCTGCTCTCTAATTTAGAGGGAGCCTCAGTTACAGCAGTACGGATTGCTGGTGTTACACATGAATTTATGACGATTCCTGGAGTTCGGGAGGATGTCTTAGATATTCTTCTGAACATGAAGGAGATTGTTCTTAAGAGCTATTCTTCCCAGCCTCAAATTGGCAGATTGCGAGTTGAGGGACCTGTCACTGTGACGGCTGCGTATTTTGAACTACCTTCCGAAGTTGAAGTCATTAATCCGGATCAATATGTTGCAACGCTAGCTGCAGGCTCGACGTTGGAAATGGAGTTCCGGATTGAGAAAGGGGTTGGCTATCGCGCTATTGATCGAGGACGCGATGAGGGTACGGCGCTAGATTTCTTGCAAATTGATGCCGTCTTTATGCCAGTTCGCAAAGTCAATTACACCATTGAAGGGGCAAGAATTGGCGATACTGTCGAGAAAGACAGGCTTGTCATGGAAATCTGGACAAATGGCAGCTTGACTCCGCAAGAGTCTCTGAGTCAGGCGGCTGATATCCTCGTTAATCTCTTTAACCCGCTTCGAGAGATTGATTTTGCTCCTATTGATGATCTAGATGAAGGGACCGACGATCCGTCTAATCAGATTCCGATTGAAGAACTCCAGCTCTCGGTGCGAGCCTACAACTGCTTAAAGCGAGCGCAGATTAATTCGGTTGCGGATTTGCTGGATTATACGCAGGAAGATTTGCTGGAAATTAAAAATTTCGGCGCTAAATCTGCTGAGGAAGTCATTGAGGCTCTCCAAGATCGTTTGGGAATTACGCTACCTCACGACAAATCATCTCGACCGACTTAGTTGGGTGTTATTTCTAACTAAGCCGCCTCTTTTCGAGAGTTGGCACTGTTTTGTACTGTTTACATGAGTGGTTACTTGTTATGCGTCACCGTTGTCGTGTACCTCAACTAGGTAAGCCTGCGGATCAGCGAAAAGCGCTTCTTCGAGCTTTGACTACCGAACTCATTCGTCATGGTCGCATCACGACGACCAAGGTGCGTGCGAAGGCCGTCCGTTCGGAAGCGGAAAAAATGATTACGTTGGCTAAAGATGGTTCCTTGCCAGCTCGCCGTCAGGCTATGGGCTATTTGTATGACAAACAGCTTGTCCATATGCTGTTTGAGCAGGTGAAGGAGCGTTATGGCGATCGCCAAGGGGGTTACACCCGTATCTTACGTACGGTCAATCGCCGAGGTGATAATGCTGAGATGGCGATTATTGAATTAACCTAGGCGCTTTAGTGCCCTGCCATGACTGCAAATGTGTCTCAATCAGCAGGCTCGTCTGGAACTGGATTTCAGTTTACAGAAGAGCTTCAAAGGGTCGCTCTAGTGATTCAATATCTAGGGACGCATTTTCATGGCTGGCAGCGCCAACCTCATCACCGCACTGTGCAAGAAGAGATTGAACGGGCCATTCAGTCGGTTGTGGAATATCCCGTCGCTCTTCATGGGGCAGGCCGAACGGATTCAGGTGTGCATGCAGCTGCTCAAGTTGCTCACTTTGAATCTCCGGCCCGCATTCCTGCGCATCGATGGGCTGATATTCTCAACTCACGGTTACCCAGCGATGTGTTGATTCGAGCTTCTGCATCGGTTCATGCAGACTGGCATGCTCGATTCTCGGCATCTTGGCGGCGCTATCGCTACACAATCTATACCGATGCCTGTCCTAATCTCTTTCTGAGATCCTATGCTTGGCACTATTATTATGCTCCGCTGGATGAGTCTCAGATGCAGAAGGCTTTAGAACCTTTGTTAGGACGACACCATTTGGCAGCATTCCATCGAGCCGGCTCAGATCGAGCACATTCCTGGGTAGATGTACAGGTGGCTGAATGTACTCGTCAGGGATGTTTGATTCACATTGAGTTGCAGGCTAGTGGCTTTTTGTACGGCATGGTGCGTCTGCTGGTAGGGATGCTGGTGGAGGTGGGTAGAGGACAGCGATCGCCAGAGCAGTTCACAGAACTGTGGCAGCAAGAGCGCCGGGATTTGGTCAGATATGCTGCTCCGCCTCAAGGCCTTTGCTTGCTGCGGGTGGGTTATCCAGATTTTCCGGTCTCACCCGAGATCTGGTTTGATGCTCAGCCAAAACTGTTTTTGCCAACCCTCAATTCGTTGGCTTGCTGCACGAGTTAGGGCAGTTTTGCAAAGTTTACCTTTATTAATGAATATTCATGAACTATGAACAAAACCTACCTTCCCACACAAGATACGATCAGCCGTGATTGGTATGTTGTTGATGCAGCGGATCAACGACTAGGACGTTTAGCGAGTGAAATTGCCCGAGTGCTGCGCGGCAAAAATAAACCTACCTACACGCCTCACCTCGATACAGGTGATTTTGTGGTAGTAATCAATGCCGAAAAGGTGGCAGTTACTGGCAAAAAGTCTAGTCAAAAGCTTTATCGTCGCCACTCGGGTCGTCCAGGCGGAATGAAGACGGAGACGTTTAATCAACTGCAGGATCGGCTACCCGAACGCATTATTGAGCAAGCTGTTAAAGGCATGCTGCCTAAAAACACGCTGGGTCGGCAGCTGTTCACTAAGCTGAAGGTGTATTCAGGGTCGAATCATCCTCACCAAGCTCAGCAGCCTGCAGTATTGGAAATTAAAACTATTCCTGGAGAAAACTAATGCAAGCAATCGATAAGAGCGATCGCGTCATGTATTGGGGCACCGGACGCCGTAAGTCTTCGGTGGCTCGTGTTCGTTTGGTTCCGGGTACAGGTCAGCTGGTGATCAATGGTAAGCCTGGCGATCTATACCTGCAGTTCAACCCAACCTATCTGTCAGCCGCCAAAGCTCCTTTGGAAACGCTAGGGTTAGAGGCTGAATATGACATTCTAGTCAGCGCTAGCGGCGGTGGCTTAACCGGTCAAGCGGATTCCATCAAGTTGGGTGTGGCGCGGGCGTTGTGCCAACTTGACCCAGAGAATCGCAAGCCCCTCAAAGTAGAAGGCTATCTCTCGCGCGATCCCCGGGCTAAAGAGCGGAAGAAGTATGGATTACACAAAGCTCGTAAAGCTCCTCAGTACTCGAAGCGTTAAGCTTCTGGAGGGGTCTTGCTCAGCGGCTTTCTAGCGAGTGAGGCTGCAAGTTACACTAGAAAAACGGCACTCCTTTATTTCTATTCAAGCATCATGGCGAAATCTGACATTCATCCTCAATGGTATCCAGAGGCAAAAGTTTACTGTAATGGTGAACTGGTAATGACCGTAGGTTCAACGAAGCCTGAGCTTCATGTTGATGTGTGGTCTGGTAATCATCCTTTCTTTACCGGAACGCAGAAGATCATCGATACGGAAGGTCGAGTTGAACGCTTCCTCCGTAAGTACGGCATGACCGATACTTCCAGACCTGCTGATACATCCAATCCTCCGAAAAAGTAGCAGTCGTAGCCCTGGCACTTCGCGTTTTTTATCGCAGTTTCTGAGGCTACACCGATGGCAGAAGCCTATTTATTAGACAAGTTAAAATCTGTTGAGCAAACCTTTGACGAGCTGACTCGGCGAATGGCTGACCCGGATGTGGCCACTGACCCATCCGAATTTCAGCGTGTGGCCAAGGCACGTTCTTCATTGGAAGAGACTGTAAATACCTTTGAGACTTGGAAGAAAGCTCAACAGGATTTAGAAGAGTCTCGACTGATCCTGAAGGAAGCGGGCGGAGACATGGAACTCCGCCAAATGGCAGCTTTAGAAGTTGAAGAATTAGTAGACAAAATTCAAAGCCTAGAGGCTCGCCTGAAAGTATTGCTGCTTCCTCGGGATCCCAATGATGATAAGAACATCATGTTGGAAATTCGCGCAGGTACTGGTGGCGACGAAGCTAGTATCTGGGCTGCTGATTTAGTGCGGATGTATTCCCGCTATGCTGAAACTCAGCGCTGGCGTGTGAAGCTACTCAGTGAATCTTCGATTGATATGGGTGGTTTCAAAGAGGCCATTCTAGAGATTCAGGGGGATCAGGTTTACAGCAAGCTAAAGTTTGAGGCAGGCGTACATCGAGTGCAGCGGGTGCCGCTAACGGAGGCGGGCGGCAGGGTTCACACTTCAACCGCAACTGTGGCAGTAATGCCCGAGGTTGACGATGTTGAGGTTGAAATTGATCCGAAAGATATTGAACTCAAAACAGCCCGTTCAGGTGGTGCTGGTGGGCAGAACGTCAACAAAGTGGAGACAGCAGTTGACCTGATTCACAAGCCGACTGGTATTCGGATTTTCTGCACGGAAGAGCGATCCCAGCTGCAAAACCGGGAGCGAGCCATGCAGATTTTGCGGGCAAAGCTCTATGATATTAAGCTGCGTGAGCAGCAAGAAGCAGTGACTTCTATGCGGCGATCGCAGGTTGGAACAGGGGCA
>DATNOY010001041.1:0-2248 GCA_036703495.1 Coleofasciculaceae cyanobacterium | reverse complement strand
CTAACATCCGCAAACAGCTATCATTCACCTCGATATACCGCCCATCGTCGAGAGTGCTAATGGTAATGGCGCTGGGAGAAGAGCGAAAGGCCTTGGAAAACTTTTCTTGAGAGATTCGCAAGGCTTCGCTAGCTTGCTGCCGCTCGATTTCAGCCGCTGCACGAGCCGCAAAAATCTCCAAAATTGCCGTGTCGCGCGGTTCATTTTCTAACGGTTTGTCATCCACGACGGCCAAATGTCCAAGCAGCTGCCCTGTCGAACCAAACAGTGGAATTCCGGCATAGCTTTCTGCCTGTAATTCGGCTAAACCCTGATCATTGGGGAAGAAAGTTTGCACTTGGGCAGGGTAGTATCGGCAACCCGCACTCTTGAAAACCTTTTCGCAAGGGGTGCCGTACAGGTCATACTCTACATTTTCACCAAACTCGTGATTCTTCCAGAAAGCAAAGGTGCAGACTCGGGTAGGCGGAGAATCAATACAGCCACTCACAAGGGCATAACGGGCATTCAAAGCTTCAGCCAGCGATCGCACCAGCGACCGAAAGAACGCTTCGCCAGTGGCTGAGGCAGTCCCCTCTACCAACATGCGCAGGATTTTCTCTGAGCGCTGCCGTTGTGAGACTTCAGTTTGCAACTGCCGCAAGATGCGTCCTCGCTCAATGGCATAGCGAATTACTCGCTCCAGCACTTCAGCGGTGAGCTGTCCTTTCACAAGATAGTCCTGTGCGCCTTTGGACAGGGCTTGTAGAGCAAGCTGCCGATCGTCTAATCCCGTCAGGACGACGACAGGCAAATCTGGGGCAACTTCGCGAACTTGGAGGATAGTCTCTAAACCTTGTGAGTCCGGCAAAGCAAGGTTGAGTAGCGCCACTTCAAACCGGGTATGGACTAAGTATTCTAGGGCCAAATTCAGCCGTCTAGTATGAGTAATTTGCCAGGACGAGTCATCCCCTGCTTCCAGCATTTCTATTAACAAACAGGCCTCTGCCTGATTGTCTTCTAGCAGCAAAAGTGGGATGGGCATGGTCATAAAGCGGTGATTCCAGCAGATCAGCTCAGAACAGGAGTTAGCGCAATCTGAGTTCAGGGGATTAGCAATCGGCGATCGCCTGGATGAGGGGAAGAAATTGATCGCATCCCACAGGTTTTACTCAATAACATCGGCTTTAAGTTCTGCTGACACGTCCCAACCATTTTTTCTAGACCTGTTGAGATCCAACACAACGAGATCAGGGCGAGAGACATGAGTATGGTTACCCCGTTTATGGAGAAAGTCAAGGGCTTCGACACCATCTTTGACAAACTCCACCGCATCAAACACTTTAAAGGGAAGCGCTGCTCAAAACAGGTATAAAGATTTTTAAGCATCCTCTAGGCAATCATCGGCTTGAACCTAGGCACGAGTAAAGCGATCGCTAGCTTTATCCCTTCCTATCTCTTTTAGAGATTCTTTGAGAGAAAGTATTTGTCCCTTCTAAAAGCATCGTCTGTTCATCTCCGGGTGGGCTGAGCAGAAAATTAAGCCTGAATGGGAAAACTACCCTTCAAAAAATTAGCTACGGAATCGCTTCTCGGAGGATATCTGGATGCATATACTAGTTGAACAAAATTGTCCCCTATCGTAGGGATGAAAATGCATTCTGCTTTTGAGTGCTGAAGTGATGTCTGATTTGGAAAATAAAATGAGTTTAATTGTTTTTTTGATCAGGTCAAGGTACTTATTGAAGAAGACATTCACTTTAAGACCCTCTAAAACCAGTATGGCAATTTTCTCTAGCGCAAAATTTACTCAATATCTCAGTATTCAACATCTCAGTCTCATCGGACTCGCGCAAATGGGACTCCTTGCGGCTCCAGGCTGGGCAACTCCCAACTCCCCAACTGGATGGAGCGATCGCTCCATCTCCCTGCCGGTTGCACAACTCATGCCTGCCGTCTTACACCAGGCCAGTTTCTCTGTCGCTCAAGCCCAGCAGGACATCATTGATACCGCAACGGCAGACGGCTCTTTCAAAACACTGCTCCAACTTTTGGACCAGCTAGGAATGGCAGAGGATTTGAGAGGCTATGGGCGATTCACCGTGTTTGCCCCCACCGATGCCGCATTTGCTGCCGTTCCGGCAGATATCATGGCCAAACTGTCTGCCGATCGCGATCTGATGTCTAAAGTATTGGCATACCATGTGGTTTCTTCGGCAAGTCCTTTGCGATCCAATCAAATCAACCCGCCTCTGTCCGTGAGAACGTT
>DATNOY010001040.1:0-2249 GCA_036703495.1 Coleofasciculaceae cyanobacterium | reverse complement strand
CCATCGTTGGTGCTGCTGCAATTAGAATTCCCAGATTTACTTCCCTTGCCATAGCCACAGTGATTAAAGAAAGACTTAACAAATTGATACTATTAACTACCTTAGCTTAGTTCCAGCCGGATGAAGCCAAGGTAATCCATAAACGCTCGGCTGGCTTTTGTGTGCCCAAACAAAATTAGACTATTTCCTGAAGGCGAAGCTTGCAGAAAATAGTCTATGTCTCACGCTATTGAGAGCCGCTATGAAAAAGCAGGAGAGGGCGATCCTGCCTACCGCTATCTATAAAAATTTTCATTTGAAAGCCTCGCGAAGCGAGGCTTTCAAACAATCATCTGGTTTTAGCCGAGGGCAGACCGCTCTAAATTCCGGCACCGTCTAGGAATTGTTCAATGATTTTGTCTTGCAACCGGTGATCCGACTGAGCGGCATCTCGGTCAAAGTAGCTACTTGAGGCAAATGCATGAGCATGGGCAGGCTGGCTCGATGCTTGCAAGCTGAGAATTTTTTGCTCCAGGTTCTCAATGCGATCGACCAATGCCCGAATTACTTGAGCTTCCGAGTCTGGCAGGCGACCATGATCGAGCGGCCCAACCCGTTCTCCAGCCCGGTAGACAATCCGCCCCGGAATGCCAACCACCGTGCAGTCAGACGGCACATCTCGCAACACCACCGAGCCGGCCCCAATCCGGACATTGTCGCCAACGTGGATATTGCCCAAAACCTTAGCCCCTGCACCCACTACCACATTCTCGCCAACCGTAGGATGGCGTTTGCCGCTTTGTTTGCCCGTTCCCCCCAGCGTCACGCCTTGGTAGATCAACGCATAATCTCCGACGATCGCCGTTTCACCAATCACAACGCCCATCCCATGGTCAATAAAAACCCCTTTGCCAATGGTGGCTCCCGGATGGATCTCGATACCTGTGAGAAAGCGGGCAATATGAGAAATTAATCGAGGAATGAAGGGAAGACGGAGGCAGTATAATGCATGGGCAACACGATGCAGGAAAAGCGCCTGAATGCCAGGATAACAGAAGAGAACCTCTAGCCAGCTGCGTGCCGCAGGGTCACGATCAAAAACAATGCGGAAATCGGTGATCAGATCAGCTAGTACAGTGTTCAACACAGGCAGTTACCCCGCTTAGACAGATAAGGATTGCAGGAGAAATAACGCTTTAGATAGCTAGGTAGGCTTCTTTTTCAACATTCATCATCTTAGCGTTCATCCGGTACCAGAAAGATGAGAGCAGGCTGAGTCTGTCCAGAAGCTTCACCATTCTCCCCAATCTATGAACTTACAGCAATTTTCAATGGCGTCAGCCGCAGTTATTTTTGAGAAACCGCACTCCGCGCGGCTTCTAATAGCCCACACTTCATTAAACGCAAGGCGCTACAGGACTAATCCAAAAGGATTAAGTAAGGGATCAAGAACGGTTTTGTAAGAGTTGGTGAATGCTTTGAAGTTCGATGAGGATAGCTTGTAGCAGGTCTTCAGTGACCGTTGGAGGAGCCTGTTGAATGGCGATCGTGACAGCTCTAATGCCCAAAATTTCTTGAGCAAAGCGAGCCACTTCATTTGGATGAAACAGCAGCGGCTCATCTTTGTTCACCCGATGCTCGGGGTTAAGTTTGCCGGGATCATAGGACGGGTTGAGAATATGGGGATCCGTATTGGCATATCGGTAAATTGAGGCCCGCGATCGGTTAAACACTTTTTGAACCGCTTCCAGAGTCATCAGCCCCTGGGAATTAGTGGGAATTTCTGCATCCATGACCGTTTAGTTGCCTGTTAGTCGCCTGTTAGTAGGCTGAGTACGCTGTGCTTCTTCAACTATATCTGGATTGATCCCATATTTATAAGCAAGAGTCTTAAAGTAAGACTCTATCTGCCAGCAACTGTGCTGCTAAATGCGATCGCAAACTGTAGCTAACCGAATAGAGCGGCGATCGCTACGATCGGGGAGGCCTCTCTACCGGGTTTTCCCTGATCAACTCAGTTGAACGCTAATAAGTTGAACACTAATAAGTTGAACGCTAATAAGTTGAACACTAAACTGCAACACGCATCTCCACAGCCGATCGTCCCAGTGGGAGGGATCTATGCCGTCTTGGCGTATAGTGCCTGGGGGCTAATGCCCATTTACTGGAAGTTTTTTGGACAGGTGCCCGCGATCGAAGTGATGAGCCATCGCATGATTTGGTCGATGGTGTTTTTACTAGGCATCCTGGGAGTGCAGCGTCGCCAAGCT
>DATNOY010001039.1:0-7862 GCA_036703495.1 Coleofasciculaceae cyanobacterium | reverse complement strand
CTTGAATTTCTTCAACACTTAATGCTGTGGGTGCAGGATCTTCTGGCTGAAAAGGAATGGCACTGGGCGCAATAGGTGTCCATCCCCCTTGAGCAGTAGAAAGCAATTTGCCACCCTCCCAAGGCGGTGCTGTACTGGCTTTCCGCCCTGCATGAGCCAGCTGAATTCCAGTCACAGCCCCCTGACGATGAATCAATTCTACAATTCGCGCCAGCATTTCAATGTGGGCATCTTGCCAAAGTCCCAAATCTTGGGGCGTAATCCGCCCTTGCGGTTCAACTGCTGCGGCTTCCGTCATCACCAGTGCGGCTCCACCCACAGCTCGACTGACAAGATGCACCAGATGCCAATCATTAGCAAATCCGTCTTCGCTGGAATATTGACACATCGGAGAAACGGCAATGCGATTCCGAAAGGTGATGCTACGTTGCTCAAAGGGTTCAAATAAATGCGGCATGATGGAATGTCCTTACGGAAATCTATAGCTGTTCTGCAATTGCGGGCAATCCAGAATATTTTTAAAGGTCTCCCTCCGTGGAGTTTTCAAAAAATATTCTGGTTTTAGTCAAGCGCGCTATGCAACTTACCCTATTGTTGCCAGTGGCATAGACTAGGGTAAGCCATTTTTCAGTGTCGGCACACTATCCTAGCGCGATCGCAATTGCTGACGAAATAGCCTGGTTGCAGCCAGTGGATTGGGATGCTGGAGGCACTCAGTCAGTAAATTGATATCAAGATTGGGCAGCAGTTCGCTCTGGGTGATAGGCTCATAGCCAAAGGTTGCAGCAAATTGTGGCGAGGTCTGCTCTCGAAGATGATAAAGCTGGAACTGATTATTTTGCCAAAACCAAACTTCCCGCACTCCTAGCCGTCTGTACAAGTCGAGTCGATTAAGGTCTATTGAGGTTGACCGGGCTGCTCAGACCTCAGCGTAAAGTAAAAGGTGGTTCCTACATTGAGTTGCGAGTCTACCCAGATGCGCCCTCCATGGTTTTCCACAATCTTCTTACAGGTTGCCAAGCCAATCCCAGTTCCCGGATAGGGATTAGCCGCTTGGGCACGGTGGAACACTTCAAAAATCCGCTCAATGTTCTGGGGTTCTATACCAATGCCATTGTCATGAATTGCAAACAGCCAGCTGTGATTCTCTTGTGGCATCACGGAAATCTTGATTTGGGGTTGAGTGTCAGCCGCAACAAATTTAATGGCATTGCTAATCAGATTTTGGAAAAGCTGAATCAGCTGGGTCTCATTGCCGAACACCATGGGTAAGCGATCGCAAATTAGGTTAACCTGCTTTTCTGCGATCGCTCCTTGCAAATTTTCCAGGACTTGCTGCAAGATCTGATTGCTATCAATCGGCTGAAATTTCAGGTCTTTTTTTCCCACCTGAGCATAGGCCAGCAAATCCTGAATCAGTCGCTGCATGCGGTTCCCTGCATCATGAATTCGCTTGAGATAGTCATGCGCAGTTTCATCCAGCTGATCCTGATACCGCAGCATAATCAGCTTGATAAAGCCCGTCACACTTTGCAGCGGCTGTTGCAAATCATGAGAGACCACATAGGCAAATTGTTCTAACTCCCGGTTAGAGCGTACCAGCTCTTTATTTTGTTCAACAAGTTGTTTTTGCAGCCTCTGAAGCCGTAACTGGTTTTCAATTCTTGCTAAAACTTCTGCTTCGTGAAAAGGTTTAGTCACATAATCTATTCCGCCTGCGGCAAAGGCCTGAACTTTGTCTAAAGCATCATCTAGAGCACTAATGAAAATGATAGGAACTTCGCAGGTTTGGGAATCTGCCTTCAAGCGCCGACAGACTTCGTAGCCGTCCATGTCAGGCATTTTAATATCCAGCAAAACGAGATCAGGCGGATCTGCCTGAGCTGAGAAGATGGCCCGCTGTCCATTCAGCGCCTTCCGAACTTCAAATCCTTGGTTGGTTAGCATTGCAGATAAGAGACGCAAGTTATCTGGCGTGTCATCCACAATAAGGATATCCCCTTTTGAAGCATACATTGGAGAGTCATTCATGCCGCCGCCTTTTGCTCGCCTTTCAAAACAGACTAATCCCCTCACAACCTAAAATTAGCTTGCTTCAGTCTATAACTTGTTGCGTTAGATTCAGTAATTTTTTCAAAATTACCAAGGTGCAATTCTTCAATCAGAGTCTGAATCAACCTGAACAGAAGGAGCAATCAGCGGCTGAGTCAATTGGAGCAATTCTTCAAAGCAAAAGTTGTAGGCCAGCGTTTTCAAGGCACTAATCAGTTCTGCCTGAGGGTCTGGAATTTGCTGAATCAACTCCAAGACTTGATAATCTCGACCTTCTGCCGCCGCTTGATGTAATTTGGCCAGCCAACCCTTAGGCATCTCTTGCAACTGTTCAAAAGTTAATCCAGAATTTTCCGGTTGTCCCCAAAATCCGTTAGGCACAGCGGGTGGCAGGGTACTTTCTTCGTAAACATACTGCACGCCTAGGTGCTCAGTCAGTTTGGCAAAAATCACCTCAGCCTGAAAGGGCTTGCTGATGAAGTCATCACATCCAATGCTAAGCATAGCAGTCCGATCTTCTTCAAATGCACTGCTCGTCACGGCAATGATCACGGTTGCCTGTCCTGTGGCAGTAGATTTAATTTGCCGGGTTGCCTCATAACCATCCATGATCGGCATCCGCATGTCCATCCAGATTAAATGGGGTTGCCACTGTTGCCATACTGCAATGCCTTCCTGTCCATTGGTAGCAACCTGCACCTCAAATCCAACAGATCGCAGCATCTCCATCAATAGCTGCCCGTTCTCCCAGTGATCTTCCACGATCAAGAGGCGGTAGCTGGGCTGATTAGCCGCTAACCCGCTGATGCGTTGGTGGTGACAAACTTTGGATGCAGTAATTCCCTGAGCAGAGGTTACCTGAATGTCAAAGTAAAATCGGCTCCCTTGTCCCAACACGCTCTCACTGGACAGCGCTCCTCCCATCAGCTGAACGAACGTGTGACTAATGGCGAGTCCTAAGCCAGTGCCATCCGAGAGTTGTTGTCCTGATCGGGTTTGCACAAAGGGCCGAAAGAGGTTCCTCATTTCTTCTGGAGCGATACCCGATCCAGTGTCTTCAACTTCAAAATGAAGGGTACAAGGTGCAGGGCAGGTAACGGCATCTTCTCCTCTACTCTGCCCCTCATATTTCACACTCACCCGCAGCGCCACTTTTCCTTGTTCAGTAAATTTGATGGCATTATCCAACAGGTTTAGCAGCACTTGTCGGAGTTTGCTTTCGTCAGTTATGAGATATTGCGGCACATCAGCAGTACGCTGAAAGACTAAGGTCAGTTGCTTGGTTGCGGCTCTGACTCGAAACAGGCTTTCTAGATCATTCAGCATGGAGTGTAGATTAAAGCTACTCTCCTGCAGTTTGACTCTGCCCGCTTCAATTTTGGACATTTCCAGAACATCGTTGATCAGAGCTAACAAATGTTTTCCGCTTCGGTTGATGATGCCTAGATAATTGTAGTGCTCTTGCCTGAGAAATTTATCATGGCTCATTACCTCCGTGAATCCCAGAATTGCGTTGAGCGGGGTTCGCAGTTCATGAGTCATTCGGGAGAGAAACTCACTCTTGGCCCGGTTGGCTGCTTCAGCCACTTCTTTGGCATTATGCAATGCCGCCTCGGTTAACGTGTGGGTATAAATCTCTTGGCGTAATGCTTCTTCAATCTGTTTACGCTCCAGAATCTCTTGTTGCAAGCGCTGATTTTGCTCAGTCAGCTGTTTTTGCAACCTCCGAATCGTTAACTGACGCTCAACGCGCGCTAACACTTCTTCAATCTGAAAGGGTTTTGTGATGTAGTCTACACCTCCAACCTCAAAGGCTTTAATTTTATCTAACACATCATCTAGCGCACTCAGAAAAATGATGGGAATATGCTGGGTTTGAACATTGGTTTTCAGCTGTTGACAAACCTGATAACCATCCATGACGGGCATGCGGATATCCAGCAAAATTAAATCGGGTGGAGAGGCTTGAATACCGATTAATGCCATTGAACCGCTTTTGACACACCGAACGTCATATCCCTGCTCAATTAACGTCGTGGATAAAACCCGCAGATTAGCGGGTGAATCATCAATAATGAGAAGATCTCCTTTGAACAAATTGGCTGAATCAAGGTTCATAATTTGCTGAATTTGTCTCAATCTTGATTGATTAACGGCTGCGTCAGGTTCATGATTTGCTCAAAGTCAAAGTTATTGACTTTTTCTTGAAAGGCCTGGGCGATCGCCCGATGTTCCTCTGGAAGTTGCTGCAGCAGTGCCAGCATTCGTCTAGCATTGAGTTGGGTGGATGCCTGGTGAAACTGCTTGATCCACTCGGTGGGCAGGGATTGTAAGGATGCCGGAGTCAGACTATCTGCCAGGTGGTGTGGTGCAGCGGCTGAAACCAGAGGAGATGCAGCTTTCGGCGGTTTGTGTTCCTTTGTCTGTTGGTATTGGTAGCACACTCCTAAGTGTTCCGCGATTTTCTCTAAAATCAAGACTCTCTGCAAAGGCTTACGGACAAAGTCATCGTAGCCCATAGCTAACGCATGTGTCCGTTCTTCCTCAAAGGCACTCGCAGTCAGCGCAATAATTTTGCAAGGATTCAGGATATCCGCACCGGGCTGCGGATCTGCGGAGGATTCACGGTTTAGAAGGGCTGATGCTAGTCTCTGTTCTGCCTGCCGAATCTGCGTAATGGCTTCGTATCCATCCATCACCGGCATCCGGATATCCATCCAGATTAGATGAGGACGCCAGCTTTCCCAAAGGGCAACCGCTTCTTGACCATTGACGGCTTCTTTAAGCTCAAAGCCCAAGGGCTGCAGTAAACCGACCATAAGCTGTCGGTTGGAGCAAGTATCTTCCACTAATAGAATTCGGTAGGTCGGTTGTCCCGGTGCTAGGGCGATCGCTCGGGGGTAAGAGCGGTGTTGCGAGGCAGCAGGCCCTAACGTCACCGGCAGATAAAACATGAAAGTGCTGCCTTGACCAGGTACACTGCTGACGGTGAGGTCTCCACCTAGAAGACGGGCAAACTGCCGACTGATTGGCAAACCTAATCCTGTGCCCTCGGGATGAATTTTGCTGCTTTTAGACTGAACAAACGGCTCAAATAAGCTTTCGAGTTCGTCGGGGTCAATGCCAGATCCCGTATCTTCAATCTTGAAGTGAAGCGTCAAGGACATTGGGGAGGGGTGAGGCATAGCTTGACCGCCGCTCTCCCCTCCGACACTCTGCCCTCCGCCACGCTGCCCGCCGCCACTCCACCCAGAGTCTACTCGCAGCGTCACCCTTCCTTGTTGCGTAAATTTAATCGCATTGCCCAACAAATTAATTAAAATCTGGCGGAGTTTGTTTTCATCAGTTTTCACATACCGAGGTAAATGGGGAGCGCGATCGAACATCAGCTGCAACCCCTTACTCTCTGCCCGCAGGTGCAACATCTCCTCCAGGGTGTCCAGCAGGTAGTACAGATCGAATTTCACCGGATTAAACGTGACTTGCCCTGCTTCAATTTTGGACATTTCCAGGATGTCGTTAATCACCGCCAGCAGATGTTCGCCACTGCGGTTAATCATCCCCAGCTGTTCTTGCTGCTCCTGAGTCAAAGAGCAATCCTGAACCATGAGTTCACTAAAGCCCAGGATGGCATTCAGGGGAGTGCGCAGTTCATGGCTCATGTTAGCCAAAAAAGTGCTTTTCGCTCGGTTCGCAGTTTCAGCAGCGTCTTTTGCCCGTTTCAGCTCTAGCTCAGCTTTTTTGCGATCGCTCACATCCTGAATGAGCGAGAGAATGGACACTAAATTGCCTGCCTCATCCAAAAGCGCCGAATTGTACCACTCGCAATAGATCATTAAGCCATCCTTGCGATAGTTCCGATTGTGAACAATACTAGAGCTCCGCGAACCATCCAGGAGGTACGCCGTATTTTGATTCACCACTTCCCGATCTTCTTCAAACACAAAGGACCATTGGTAAAAGTTTGCACCCATGACTTCTTCAGCCTTCCAGCCAAACATTTCCTCTGCCCGCAGCGACCAGTCCTGCACGCGAAACTCTCGATCCCACTGAATCGTGGCTAGGGGCGTATGGTTGATCAGGTAGGTCAACTCCTGATGCGTTTGCTTCAGCACTTTTTCAGCTTGCTTGCGAGCGCTAATGTCCCGGGCTTCTCCCAAAATTTGGTAAACGTTGCCCGTTTCGTCCAGCAGCGGCTTGAGAGAAACATCCACATCCAGAATCACATCCCCCTGCCCTCTGATCTGAGTTTCATACCGAACCAGTTGGCAGCTGGCGGCCGTCTGGATCGCTTCTCGCAATCGATTTTGCGCACTAGAAGAAAAATTGAACCAGGGCGTTTCCCAAATGAGTTGCCCCATCACCGCTTCCGGGGTCAGGACACCAAAGCTGAGGGCTGTCTCATTGATATCTAGCAAAGTCCCGTCTGGTGCCATTAACCCCATGAATTGAAAGGTTGAGTTGAAAATCGTGCGGAATTTGCGCTCACTCACCTGCAGCGCTTTTTGCACTCTCTGTTTTTGTTCGCGGATCACGGCAGACTGCGCCGCAAACGCCATAAAGTTAGCAATTTCTGCAAAGGTCTGCTGTTCATGCAAGCTCCAATCTCTAGACTGCTCCGAGGTCAGGCTTAACAAGCCCAGCGTCGTTTCGGAGAGTTTTATAGGGATGTCCAGCATGGCCCGAATGTTGATCTGACTCAAGCGATCGGCAATGGGTGCCAGTTGAGGTTCCCGGAAAATGTCAGCTGCAATCAGGGGTTTGCCAGCCCACAGCATAGACAGGTAGTCGGGAGCTTGCTGCACATCAAACTGCATTCCTGTGCAATCGATCAGGGAGTCAGGTTGCAGGGAAACCTGGGTTTGCTGCTGACCCTGCAGATCAATCGTGCAATACCGGGCGCGCAGCGCTGGAAAAAAGCGGTGAATGGAGAGCAGGATTTGCTCGACCACTTGTTGACTTCTCAGCCCAAAGGTTTGAGTCGAGGTAATGGCATTGATCAGGCGCAGGCAAAACTGGCTTTCTTCCAAAATCTGCTGAGTCGTTTGCCGCCGCACTATTTCTTCCTGAAGCTCCGCATTAGACTGCTGCAGCTCTGCAGTTCTGGTTTGTACCTTCTCTTCCAGTTGAGTGTTGAGGGTTTGCAGTCCTTGATACAGTTCTGCTTGCCGAATGGCGATCGCAATTTGTACGGCCAGTTGCTCCATCAATTCCAGTTCAGAATTTTTCCATTGCCGTGGAGCAGAGCATTGATGAGCACTCAGAAGACCCCACAGGTGAAAGGATGAGGGCTGGGAAGCAGGGGCAGCAAGCGAGGAGTCTGCCCCATTGACGGGCTGACTTTTCAGCAAAATCGGCACAACCAGATTCGCCTGTATCTGAAATTGCTGCAGGAGTTGAACGTAACAATCTGTTAAGTTAGCGGTATAGATATTGTCAATGACCTGGGCTCTGCCCTGACAATAGTCCCCCTGAGGATGCGTGCGGAAATACGTATCTTCGATATGGGTACCAAGACATACCTGCCATGTAGGCAGCACGGACTCTGCCACAATCTGGCCGCTCATGTCCGGGAAAAATTGATAGACAATCACCCGGTCTGCCCGCAGGAGTTGCCGTACTTCGTCCACGCTAGTGTTGAGAATGCTCTCTAGGTTGAGAGATTGACGAATCCGGAGCGCGAGCGCAGCGATCATCTGCTGCTGCTGCTGTTGCTGTTTCAGCTGTTGGTGTAAACGAAACTGAACTATGGCAGTGTGGACGGATCGGCAAAGGCTATCCTGACTGAGTTTGCCTTTCACCAGATAATC
>DATNOY010001038.1:0-2049 GCA_036703495.1 Coleofasciculaceae cyanobacterium | reverse complement strand
AATTTGCACCCGATCTCCTAGCCGCATCCCCTAGCCGCCGCAACCACAACCGGTCTCTGCAGGAGCCGGGGTGACAGAAATCGATAGCTTATATTTGCTGCTATTGGCTGAGCTTCCCTTGATCTGGACATAGTAGGTGCCTGAACGGATGGCTCGATAGACTGCGATCGCCTGCTGGCGCGGCTGAATATTGCCTGCCTGTTTTTGCCTTTTGGAGGTGAACACACTGCCATTTCCATTGAAAAGGGCCTTGAAGATGCTGTCTTTGGATTGATTAACAAAAGTAACTTTGACGTCGCTGGCAGTATCCAGCGTCAACCGATAGAAATCTGAGTCCCGGCGGCTGACGAACTCTCGAAGCGTTTGTGACCCAGGAGTCACCACTACTGTAGCGGTGGCTTTGGTGTTACCGACGGTGTCGGCGATCGCTCGTTGTTGGCGGCTTGGCAGATTTCCAAAAGGCTGAATGCCGGACGGTTTGGCATCGCCGCTGGCTGCCCGTCGCTGAGTCATGCGATGCTGGGTTAAGAAGGTGTCGGTCGCTCGCTGCGAGTTTGACAAGTTTGCGGAGAAATGGTTCTGTGGGTAGAACGAAAGTTTCAGTGCGTTAATGTTTTTCATCATGAACTGCCTCTTCCAACACTTGGGATAATTTTGTCTTACAGCAATTTTCAATGGCGTCAGCCACAGTTATTTTTGAGAAGCCATGCTTTGGCCTCTCAAAAATAATCCATCCTTAACCCAGCGCAAAGCGCTGTAACTCTGTCAGGGAGGATCATCTGATAGCCCTGTTCAGTGGCACAGACCTTGATTATTTTTCGCAACTTTGCTCTGCCAGGTTTTCCAAAAATAACCAACACTCAAGTCAAGCATAAAGCGCTGTGAATTATGACCGTTTTTAAGTTTAGATTGACGCGATCGGCTGGGCGAACCGTTTTAGGGGCCATAGCTTGGGGATTGCTGACAGCGACTGCCGCGATCGCCGCAGGTGCAGGCGTGCCAGCTTCACCTCAAGTCCAAGCGACCCCTAAAACGCAAGTGAACCCATCCGGCTCCCTTACCTTGGCACCCGGATTTTCGCCCGATCCTCAGGTGAGCACCGGGGTTTCTGGCGGTTCTCGGGCTACCACGAACTGTGGCTATGTGGGGGCAGCAGATGCTCCCAACCAGGTGATTAGCCTGACGCAGCCCTTTAGCTTTCTGCGAGCTTCGGTTGAAGCCGAGGGTGATGTCACCCTGTTGATTGAGACGCCTAGCGGCAAGCTGCTCTGCTCTGATGATGTCAATGGCTTGATGCCCGAGATTGCGGGTGAAGCCCCTCCGGGAATCTACAAAATTTGGGTGGGGGATTACGTGGGTAATGCAGCTAAAAACTTTCGCTACCGGCTGACTTTGACAGAAAAATCATCTTAGATTGACGCGATTTCAAGAATGCGATTTCAAATCCGCGATTTCAAATCCGCGATTTCAAAAATGTGGCAAGCCGTTCCATCCCACGTTCGATCGTTTCTATGTCGGTCGCGTAGGACAGACGAATGCAACCCTCTGTCCCAAACGCCAGTCCGGGGATGACAGCAACCTGGCTTTCTTCTAGCAAAGCACTGGAAAAATCGAGAGACTTCATGCCGCTCTCGCTAATGTCTGCCAGAACATAGAAAGCACCCTTGGGCTGAGGACAAGTGATGCCAGAAATTGATTCAAGGCATTTGAGGATCACTTTGCGGCGTTCGGTGAAAGCAGCCAGCATTTCCTGAACGCAGTCTTGAGAGTTTTCGTAGGCGGCGATCGCTCCATACTGGGCAAAGGTACACACATTGGAAGTACTATGCCCCTGAATAGTGCTGACCGCTTTAACAATCGGCAGAGGAGCTGCCAAAAAGCCGACTCGCCAGCCGGTCATGGCATAGGTTTTGGCAAACCCACTGCTGACAATGGTGTGCTCAAAAGCTTCTGGGCTGACGGCTCCAATGCTGAGGTGTACAGCACCGTCATAGAGGATCTTTTCGTAAATCTCGTCAGAAATCACCCAAATATTATGATCGATCACCA
>DATNOY010001037.1:0-2489 GCA_036703495.1 Coleofasciculaceae cyanobacterium | reverse complement strand
TGTAGATGATGCAAGTTAGCCCAAAACGAGCGCAAACCGTTGCTGTTGCCACACCATGCTGTCCGGCTCCAGTTTCAGCAATAATCCGCTGCTTGCCCATCCGCTTGGCCAACAGCACTTGCCCCAAGGCATTGTTAATTTTGTGAGCGCCAGTATGGTTGAGGTCTTCGCGCTTCAGGTAGATCTGCGCCCCCGTACCATCCGGGCGGGCATAGTGCTGCGTCAGCCGTTCGGCAAAGTAGAGGGGAGTGGCTCTGCCCACATAATCCTTCAGCAACCCCTGTAGCTCTTGCTGAAATTCGGGATCGTTCCGATATTGGTAGAAGGCTGCCTCTAGTTCGCTGAGGGCCGGCATCAACGTTTCAGGCACATACTTGCCGCCAAATTTGCCAAAGCGACCCAGGGCATCGGGACGTTGAGACGGGGAGGTTTCAGAGAAGGTAGAGGATTGGCTGGGGGAGATCGGGGTGAAAGTCACAGCAAATCAGGTGGGATAATGGAACAGTCCTCATTATTATAAAGAGTTAGAAGGCATAAAGAGTCAGAAGGCGTTCCGAAACGTTAATTGACGATCGCCCCTTCCACACTGCCCTCCCCTTGCGAACTATGGCTGCTAACCGTACCCAAAATTCCGGCTCCGGCTCCGGCAAACGCATCGTCTATTCAGAATTTGGCAACTCCAGCAACTCAGATGCCGTAGAGCGTCCCATTGTAGAACTGCCGCCCAACCAGCAAAATGTGCGGGTGCAAGCCTCTCGGAAGGGGCGCGGCGGCAAAACTGTCACCGTGATCACGGGGTTTCAGTCCAAACCCGAAACCTTGGCAACCCTGCTCAAACAGCTCAAAGCCCAGTGCGGTGCAGGCGGCACCCTTAAAGAGAACGAAATTGAGATTCAAGGCGATCACGCCCAAAAGCTGACCCAGATTTTGGTGCAGATGGGGTACAAAGCCAAGGTCAGCGGCGGTTAGCGTCGCAGCGGTGAGCGTCTGGGGGAATCAGGCAGAGCGGATCGTGCGTACGTATCGCGGCTGGCAAGGGTTGCCCCAGCAGACCTGCTGGTTGGGCATATCTTTTAAGACCGTGCTACGGGCCCCAATCACAGCATTTGCGCCAATCGTCACTCCCGGAGCAATGAAACAATCGGCAGCGACCCAAGCCCCATTGCCGATCGCAATCGGCGCAGTTTTTAAGCCAAAAGCCGGATCTTGAAGATCATGGCTGCCCGTACACAGGTAGCTTTTCTGGGAAATGACACAGTGATTACCAATCTGAAGGCGATCGAGGCTATACAGCACCACATCATCGCCAATCCAGCTATAGCTGCCGATACTCAGCTTCCAGGGATAGGTGATGCGGGCCGTGGGGCGAATGATCACGCCTTGACCTATCTTGGCCCCAAACCGACGTAATAGTGCAACCCGCAAGGAATTGGCAAAATGTGGGGTCAGCGGAAAGGCGATCGCCTGCACCAGCCACCATAGCAAAATGACCCAACCCGGACGACCGCGATCGAACCCAGATTGATCGTAGGCTTGCAAATTAACCAGAGCAGGAGCATTGCAGGCGATCGGGGCTTGATCCTGAGCAGCACTAGACTTGTCTAATGGAGATCCTTCTCGCTCAACCCCTGCCAACTCAGATTCAAAATTTGGGATGCGTGAATTCATCAGGGCTTACCGACAGAGCAGGTGTGAAACTCGGAAAGAGGGAATGGAAAATCGTAGAAGCGTGACGCTATCCTCACTTCGCCCTTGCCTCTATTGAAATTACGCTTCAGGTGAAATTACGCTTCAGGTTGGGGAACAGGTGGGGCGATCGGCTCTATGGGCAGAGGCGAGAGCGTTTTGTTTAAACGACCGCCAAATTGCAGTTCGTACAGCTTCACCCCAATCTGGTATTCATACTGGCTAAGCAGACGGGCATAGGTATAACCCGCTTTGCCATCCAAAAAACCCAACCGAATAATGTAGGACAGCACAAACCGCAACAAGGGCTTAAACGGCAGGTGTACCCAGATTTTTTTGAGGAAGCGCTTGCGTTGCACAGCATCGCCCAACAGGTTGCCACCGATCGTGCCGTTTTCGCCCATGCCCGTCAGCAGATTGTAATAAACGCGGGCTTCCCAGTTGGAATAGCGGTTGTGGCGTTCCAGCCAGTGGTACAAGTCGCGGAAGTCAATATGCAGCATGTCATTTCTCAAATATCCAACTTTGCCCTGCATCAGCACATGCTCATGGACTTCGTTATCACCGGTATTGCGGATCTCCTCAGTGTGGAGATTTTCGTAGCGTCCTTGGGCATGGCGGAACAGGCGCAGATTCCAGTCGGGATATTTGCCGCCAAAGCGAATCCATTGGCCTAAGAAGAACACACGGCGATTCAGGTAATAGCCGACATAGTCTGGATTTTGAATAGCAATGGCAATTTCTTCCCACAGCTCTGGCGTAATCCGCTCGTCGCAATCTACAATCAGCACCCACTCATGCCG
>DATNOY010001036.1:0-8464 GCA_036703495.1 Coleofasciculaceae cyanobacterium | reverse complement strand
TAGCACTGGCATGGTAGCAAAGGGTAACGGTACCGCTGCAATGGCACCTGCTATGACTGCAAAAGCTGAAATATAGTGGCGGCCGACATCGCGATAGAGGCTACCAATTTGCTCACCCGATTCTCCTGCGAGCAGCTGATGAATTGCCCGTGCCTCTGCTTCAGGCAGCAGATCCGCTAGGGCATCTCTCAAAGCCTCTAAGCCGTAAAACACAGGGGTATAGCCATCTTCTTCTAAGGTGAAGTCAATCAAGATAGCCCGATCGTAAAGCGTTGCAAACGCCTGCTGGAGTGCTGCAAAGGCTCGGTTAACTTCCGCATAGTCGGGGGGATAGGCAGGATGATCGGCTGTGTTGGATGGGTAGATCTCATGCAGGCAGGTGGCAACCAATAAACAGGGAATATTGGGATATCGCTGCCGAAGCTGCTGGGCAATTTGCCGCAGGGTATCGATAGCAAAATCGTTGATTTTGACCGTCAAAATCAAAACTTGGGCCCGCCGAGTTTGGGGCTGTAGGTCACCTACCAGCGCTTGAATTAAGGCTTCCGTATCCTGATTCACATCGCCCAGCCCTACCGTGTCGGTAAAGATCAGCAGCGGCACCTCGTTTGAGGGATAAGCATAGCGCTGCATATGCTGCGTATGGGGCCGAAACCCCTGTCCCACAATTTCAGCGGAAACGCCCGTCAGCCCTCGCACAATTGAACTTTTGCCAGCTTGAGGTTTGCCAATCAGCAGCGCTTCTGTGGTGGGCAGATTGGCTCGAATGGTTTGCAAAATCTCGGCAACTTGCTCTTCACTGACGCTAAACCACTGAACAACAGTTTGCGCCAGGCGATCGACGGGCAAGAGGTGCGTCGCCTGTGCCGCTGCCTGGTTCCAGACTTCCGAAATTCGGCTCGTCCAACCCTTGTCTGTGTTGTCAGGAGGATGCTTCACCTTGTACCGAGCTCTATTGCTACTGCAGTTGCTACTTCAGTAATTTTAGACCTTATCCCGCATCGCAGGCTGCTATGCTTTGCTAAACGGTACAAGTATCACGACTTATGGAAAATCCTGCTTGGCTAGATTGGATGGCTGGAGGATTGGCGATTGTCATTCTCCTCAGTGGTCTATGGATGCTGTTGAATGGTGTTTCAGCAATGAACCAAAAAAAGTAGAGGGAAGATGGGCAGCATCTCTGCCTGCTTAAGTTCTCAGCACTACCTACAACTACCAGACGAATGCGATAGACTGGCTATTCAAGCATTTCACGAGGTCAGAAAATAGGATGGGAAAACAGCCAATCGGAGTTAAGGAACAGCCCGAAACCCCAAAAAATTCTCAGGCTCAGTCCAAACGTCAAGATAAGCACCATCTTGAACACTCTGATCAGACCGCTCCCCAGCCAGAACAGGATATCAAACCCACTTCAGCTCCATCCTGGTCTATCGAAAAGAGTGAGGAGCTGTACCGAATCAATGGTTGGGGCGAACCCTATTTTTCCATTAACGCTGCTGGACATATCACGGTTTCCCCGAAGGGCGATCGCGGCGGCTCTCTAGATTTGTACGAACTCGTCAATGCATTGAAGCAGCGAAATTTAGGACTACCGTTGCTGATCCGCTTTTCCGACATTTTGCAAGACCGGATTGAACGACTGAATGCCTGTTTTGCTAAGGCGATCGCTCGCTACAACTATCCAGGGGTGTATCGTGGCGTCTTTCCTACCAAATGTAATCAGCAGCGCCATTTGATTGAAGATCTGGTGCGGTTTGGCAAACCCCATCAATTTGGACTGGAAGCTGGCTCGAAGCCAGAGCTGATGATTGCCCTCTCCATGCTAGATACGCCGGGCGCTTTGGTGATTTGCAACGGCTACAAAGATCGGGAGTACATTGAAACGGCTACGTTGGCCCAACGTCTGGGGCATACCCCAATCATTGTACTGGAGCAAATTGAAGAAGTTGATTTAGCGATCGAAGCTAGCCGCAATCTAGGCATTCAGCCCATTCTTGGTGTTCGGGCAAAGCTCAGCGCTAAGGGCATTGGACGCTGGGGCACTTCGGCAGGCGATCGGGCTAAGTTTGGGTTGACGGTTCCAGAAATTATCAAAGCCGTGGAGCGGCTGAAAGCAGCTAACATGCTGGGTTGCTTACAGCTTCTGCACTATCATATTGGCTCGCAAATCTCGGCCATCAGCGTCGTCAAAGATGCCATCCGCGAAGCCAGCCAGATTTATGTAGAGCTAGCCAAACTGGGTGCCGACATGAAATACCTGGATGTGGGTGGCGGATTGGCCGTTGACTATGATGGCTCTAAAACCAACTTTCACGCATCCAAAAACTACAATATGCAGAACTACGCCAACGACGTAGTGGCAGAAATTAAGGAAGCTTGTGAAGAGCGGGGTTTAACGGTGCCAACGTTGGTGAGCGAAAGTGGACGGGCGATCGCTTCCCATCAGTCGGTTTTGGTCTTTGATGTGTTGGGCACCAGCGAAGTGGTGGCAGATGTGCCCGAACCGGCTCAGGAAAAAGAACACCTGATCATCCGCAACCTCTGCGAAACCTATCATTCGATTACGGCTGAGAACTACCAGGAAGCCTACCATGATGCGGCACAGTTCAAAGAGGAAGCCGTCAGCCTGTTTGGATTTGGCTACCTGAGCTTAACGGAACGAGCCAGAGCCGAGCGGCTCTACTGGGCCTGTTATGCCAAAATTTTGGAGATTGCACGGCAGCAGGACTATGTGCCTGATGACCTGGAAGATCTGGAAAAGATCATGGCCTCGATCTACTACGTCAATCTGTCGGTGTTTCAATCGGCTCCCGATGCCTGGGCGATCGATCAGCTGTTCCCCATCATGCCGATCCACCGTTTGGACGAGGAACCCACTTGTCGGGCGACCTTAGCGGATCTCACCTGCGATAGCGACGGCAAAATTGACCAGTTTATTGATCTCTGGGATGTGAAGCCAGTGCTAGAGCTGCACCCATTGCGGCGGAAACATGAGCCAACGCCCCATGCGCCTGCCTCCGAACCCTATTACTTGGCTATGTTTCTAAACGGGGCGTATCAGGAAATCATGGGCAATTTACACAACCTGTTTGGTGACACTAATGCGATTCACATTAAGCTGACACCGAAGGGGTATCAAATTGAGCATGTGGTGAAAGGGGACACGATGAAAGAAGTGCTGGGCTACGTCCAGTATGATTCGGAAGACCTGATTGAGAATATTCGCCGGCGATCGGAGCAAGCGTTGCAAGAAAATCGCATTACTCTGCAAGAAGCGCAGCTGTTGCTCCAAAATTATGAGCGTAGTCTGAGCGGGTACACCTACCTTTCATCTTGAAATTCACTACTGTTAATTGTTGAGTTGATTCTTTGGAAGGTGCGCATCTTTCAAAGAATCAACAGCAAACCTAGAAAGTTATCCCATTAGAGAACTTTATCTATCAGAAAGTTGATATAGCCCGGGGGAGCTGAATGACAAAACAGGTTTGCCCCGAACCACTTTCCACCTCAATAGAACCGCTTAAATTTACCACCAATTTTTTTACCAAAGTCAACCCTAACCCGGTGCCTCCCTGTTCCCAGCGATCGGCATGAGGAATCCGATAAAACTGGTCAAAGATCAGCGCCTGTTGATCGGCAGGAATTTCAACTCCTGAGTTGCAAACTTTGATTTGAATGACATCCGTTGTTAAAGAAGGGGCTGCCTCCGTATTCAGAAGCTGTGCCGTCACCGTAATCTGCTCTCCGGGCGGCGTATATTTGCAGGCGTTGTTCAACAACTCCGTGAAGATCCGAGTCAAGCTATGCAAATCTGAGATCAGCAAAGGCAGGTCAGCAGCAATGTCATAGTGTAAATTTTGCTGCCGGTTTTGCGTCCGTTCTTGAAACCCTTCCAGGATATGAGGCAACCAATTTTGCAGTTGAATTTGGCTAGGGGTGAGCAGATAAGCCTCTGCATTGAGCCGTTGCAAATCCAACAAATCATTGACCAGCGATAGTTCCCGATCGCATTGTTCGCTCAAAATCTTGAAGTAGCGAGCGGTCTGGTTAGATTCTGGCGTCATCTCAGCATTCAAAACACCCTGCTGATTCAAGACAATTTCCAGCATGTAAATTGCCATTTTGATATTGGCTAGAGGAGTTCGCAATTCGTGGGAAACGGTGCTCAGAAAGTCATCCTTCAGCCGGTTGAGTCGCTGCAGTTCGGCCATTTGACTTTCTAACTGGCGAGACCGTTCCATGGCCAGATTGCGTTCTTCAGCCAAACGGCGATCGGTAATGTCTCGAAACACAATCACAACGCCTGTCATCGCGCCATGGTCATCTCTAAAGGGGGCAGCACTGTCATCAATGGGGATTTCTCTACCATTTTTGGCAATTAAGACGGTTCGATCGGCAAGGCGGATTGGTGTTCCGAGACGTAGGACTTCTGTCACCGGGCTATCAACGGGCAAACGGGTTTGTTCGTTGACTATATGGAATACCTCTGAAAGCGCTTTGCCAAAGGCTTTTTCCTGCGGCCAACCCGTCAACATCTCAGCAACTACATTCAGGAACTTGATGCGGCTTTGAGTATCTACCACAATCACACCATCGCCAATGCCTCTGAGAATGGTGGTGAGCCATTGCTCTCTTTGCTGAAGTTCCAGGCTGAGTTGAAACCGCTGGAGTGCGGTTTCAATGGCAACATAAAGCTCTCGTTCTTCGACGGGTTTCAGGACATAGCCAAAAGGTCCGGTTGCCTTGGCACGTTCTAGCGTATTGCGATCGGAATATCCGCTGGAGTAAACCACTGGAATTTGAAACTGTCGCCAAATTCGATCTGCCGCTTCAATGCCATCCATGTCGCCCCGCAAACGGATATCCATTAGCACCAGATTGGGGCGAATTTCTCCCGCTTTTGCAATTGCCCCTTCTCCAGAAACAGCGATCGCTGGAACAGAGTAGCCAATATTTTCCAGGCAATCTTTGATATCTGCCGCAATTACACTCTCATCTTCAACGACGAGAATCTGAATGTTTCGCAATAAGCTAGATGCTGTGCCTTGTCCTACTACAGATTGCTCCATGAGTTAAGCAAATTTATCAAATAACCGATCCAGACAATGAGTAAGCTGAACTACACTGAAATAGATTTCACCAGCCTCCTTAATATGCCCTAATTGTGAGGGTATAGCTGTGACTTTAGCCAGAAAATTTCTTAATGATTGCGCGATCTGCTGTTTCCTATACCATTGAGGTACCAATAGACGGGTGTAGAGGCGTTACCCCAAGCTCTAGTACCGCCAAAGATGACCTGAAAAGCTGGCTCAATTAAGGGGGAAAGTGATTCTAAACTCTGTGCCATGATTGCGCTCAACCCTAAGATTACCCTCTAGCTGAGCTACAAAATCTCTAACTAGCTTTAACCCCAAAGATTCTGCTTTTGCAAAATCAAAATCCTGGGGAATACCAATGCCATTATCTTTAACAATCAACCTGACCTGCCGCTGGTCTTCTGCACGTAGTTCAACACAGATTTCACCTTTGCGATCGGGAGGAAAAGCATATTTCAAGGCGTTTGAAACCAATTCGTTGATGATTAATCCGCAGGGAATAGCGGTATCCACATCCAAAGAAACGGGATCGATTTCAGTTTTCAAAGCAACAGTATCTAACTGGGTTTCATACGTACTAAATAAACTGGCGACTAGGCTGGGAATATATTGAGTTAAATTGATTTTGGATAGATCTTCTGAGCGGTACAGCTTTTCGTGAACAAGGGCGATCGATTTAATGCGATTGCGGCTCTCCAACAAAATCTCTGACGCCTGCTGATCTTTCACCCGTCTATGCTGTAACCGCAGCAGGCTGTAGACAATCTGCAGGTTATTTTTCACCCGGTGATGAATTTCCTTGAGCAGCACTTCTTTCTCTTGGAGAGAAGCTTGAAGTTGCTCCTTGGTCCTTTGAATCTCTTCTAGCTGCTTAGCTGCCGTAATGTTGACTGCAGCCCCCAAAATTTGTTGGGGTGAGCCATCAGCATTGCGGGCAAACAGGGTTTCCTGGCATTGCAAATAACACCACTCTCCATTAATACGCTGCATCCGCAGTTCGGTCTGCAAGATTTCTCCATCTTTAGCAGTGTTCCAACGTTGGTTTCGCTCAGGAATCCGGGCCCGATCTTCTGGATGCAGGATGTCTTGCAAAAAGCCTGCTCCTCTAGCTTGGATTGCCTCAGGCGGATAGCCCAACAGTTCCGCAACTTCACGGTTTGCATAAATGTTGCGTTTTTCAGACAGGTCATAGACATACAGAATTACAGGTGAGGTATCAGCGATTTTTTGTACAAACCGCTGGCTCTCTCGCAAAGCCTCTTCTACCTGTTTGAGTTGGGTAATGTCGCGCCCAACCGATTGGAACTCGACAAAACTGCCTCTTTGGTCAAAAATCATCCGGTTATTCCATTGAGTCCAGCGCACCTCTCCCCCCACCACCACCCGGTTCTCGATCGTCACAACGGGGTTGTCTAAGTTCATCGTGTTGACCAACTCATTAACCCTGCAGCGATCTGCTTCGAAGATGATGGGTTCGTAGCGCTGACCAATCAACTCCTGCCGGGTTAGCCCAAAGTAGCGACAATAGGCCCCATTAACAAAGCTGAGGGTGCCATCTGATTGAAATCGGGTAATCAACTCGGTCTGATCTTCAACGATCGCCCGATACCGAGCCTCACTCCAGCGCAGGGCTAAATAGGCCTGCTGACGTTCATTAATTTCCGCTCTCAGCTGGCTGTTGACCTCCGACAATTGCTCGGTACGCTCTATCACCCGTTGTTCAAGTTCTGCCTTCACTTGCTGCAAGGATGCCTCTAAGCGTTTGAGTTCTAGCAGAGTGCGATCGCGTTCAGCAATTTCTAGGTTCAATTCTTCGTTAACTTTGGCAAGTTCGGCTGTCCGCTCTACCACCCGAATTTCCATTTGATCGTAGGCCTTTTGGAGAGCATTCTCTGCCTGTTTGCGCTCAGTGATTTCCAGTTCCAACCTGTGATTGGCAGCTTCTAGCTGGGCCGGGCTAGGCAGGGAGAGGGCCAGAGGAACCAACGGGATTAGCGCTATAGAGGTGTAAACAGAGACGCCAGCCGTCAGCAATTTGATAGAACCTGACAGCCAGTAATTAGGATGCCAGAGCGTCCAAATCTCCATCAGGTGGGTGGTACCGCAGGCAATGATGAAGCCGCCGAACAGCAAAAATATCCACTCAAAGGGTAGGTCTTCTCGCTTGCGAACAAAGTAGACCAAGGTAAAGGAAATAACATAGTAGGCGATCGCAATCAGAGCATCAGACCCACCCTGAAGCCAAACCAATCCAGGTTTCCAAAGGTAGCAATGTCCATGAGGAATAAATGCGATCGGGGATAAAAAACTCGTAAGATCCAACATGAACCTGCTCTCGCTTGGGGTGACTCCAGTAGCCAGCTAAATCTTGATAGCTAGATCTTGATGCCTAGATCATGCCTAAGATCATAGTGAACCAGCCTGGATTCCGATAAGAGAAGATTGATAATTATTGATAGTTTGCCTGGAAATTTTTTCATGGTAGAGAAAAATTTCGTGACCGACAATAAGGGAGAACTGTGATCCAAGCTGGAGTAGAAGCCGTGAACAAGCGCCAGAGAAGCCGATTTATTTTGTGGGGACGCTGGTTTCACCGCAAGGATGTGGTGGAAAGTATGGAGGTCTTTCAAGATCTAATTGTCATGCTGTTATGTGTCAGCTTGTTCTGCACTATGGCAATTCAGCTGTTTGGCATGTTTAGTGCTTTATTGCATCAGGTGGACTTTAAGCGAGTCACTGCCGATATTCTATTTCTGCTGATTCTGGTCGAGCTATTCCGGCTCTTGATCATTTACCTGGAAGAACACAGCATCTCTGTGGGTGTGGCCGTAGAAGTGACGATTGTTTCGGTATTGCGAGAGGTGATTGTGCATGGGGCGCTGGAAATCAGCTGGGTGCAAATTCTCTCTATTTGCGGCTTGCTGTTTATCTTGGGAGCTTTGCTCATGGTTTGTGCCCGGACTCCGCATATGGATCACTTTTCCTATCCGTTGCCTGGGATGCCTTTCCCCCAATCTCCTTTACACCAGTCTCCACACCAGTCTCCTTCACACCAGTCTTCTAAAGACCTCTATGCTCCCAATACCGAACCAGAGCATTAAGGCAGCTTAGCGTTGCTACACCCGGATGATTTGCCCTCATCCCAACCTTTTTCCTAGGGAGAAGGGCGCTAGAAATCTTGTTCCCTCTCCCTGGGGAGACCCGTAGGGTGCGGCCCCCCCACCCGTCCTACTCTGAGTGCGTAGCATTCACTAAGGGATCTGCGGGAAAATCGTATACCCCTGTAGGGGCGCAAGGCCCTGCGCCCCTACTAATGTTGTTGCCAGTGGGGATGTGATTAAATTGCAAATCCCTAACTTTTGGCAAGT
>DATNOY010001035.1:0-2422 GCA_036703495.1 Coleofasciculaceae cyanobacterium | reverse complement strand
GCCCGATCGCGTTACCCAGACCACCCCAAAAACCTATCCCAACTACAAAGTCATTGTTTTGAATGATGACTTCAATACGTTTCAGCATGTCTCAGAGTGTCTGATGAAATATATTCCGGGCATGACCAGCGATCGCGCCTGGGATCTGACTAATCAGGTTCACTTTGAAGGACAGGCAACGGTCTGGGTTGGTCCTCAAGAACAAGCTGAACTGTACCACCAACAGCTGAGTCGCGCTGGATTAACCATGGCACCGCTAGAGGCTGCCTGATTTCTTTATTCTTTACTCCTACTTTCCCTCATGGGCATCCCCTCCAAAGGCAGAATCGTCTGGAACCATTCAACCCACCTCCCCGGACTGATCCCGATTTTGGAGCGGCTGACCCACTATGACGGCATCCAAACCATTACTCCTGCCGTTATTGGCAATACAAAATCCAACATTCCTATCCTCAAGCTCAAAGTTTCTGTGCCGATTCGGGGGGGCTTTAAGCTGATTGCTCGTAAAGGCAAGACTTTTCAAGAAGTTTTCATTTTGACAAGTTTAGGTCAAGCAGAACTGGAGCAAGCGATCGCCCAAGTTCTGCCATAACCCCAGCTCAATTATTCTATTTCCATCTCCATTTCCATCTGGCTTTCATCTAAGCCATGATCGCGATCGACAAACTCCTGCACAAAGGCGCGATATTCTCGTAAGGTCTCATCAACCCAACCCCGATCGTGGCTATCGGCATAAAGATGAACCAGCGGTTCCCCGGCATCTGGCAACAGCAGCACCCAGCTATCGTGCTGAGCATTGGAAATCTTGACGCCATCGGTCAAATTTAAGTTTTCTAGCGGATGGCTTTCTACTAGATGCCGCATCAGGGCCCCCTTGACTGACCAGGGACAGCGAACTGTCAGGCTGCGGTGGGAAACGCGGGGCAGCTCAGAACGAATTTGCCCCAGTGTGCGCGGCGTATTGTAGCGATCGCGGTGTTGTAACGACAGCATTTCAATTAGCTTGCCAATGCAGAACATGGCATCAAAGCCAGGATGGAGCTGCGGGAAGATAAAGCCCATTTCACCGCTGCCTCCCAGCACCACGTTGGCGTTGGTATGGCAAGCTTCCATTAATGCCGTTGGGTTGGCTTTGGTGCGAATGACGCTGCCATCATGACGACGGGCAATTTGCTCAATAGCACTTGAGGCGTTCACCGGCACAACCACCGTACCGCGAGGATGTTCGGTCAGCATCATGTGGGTCATTAAGGCCGTCAGCATTTCACCACGAATGGTGCTGCCCGATTCGTCCACCAAAATTAATTGCTCTCCATTAGCCGAAACCTGCACGCCTAGGTTAGCCTTAAGCGCCTCTACTACGTGCCCCAGTTGACTCAACAGCACTTCGCGATCGGCAGCAGACGGAATGGTGTGGTTGAGGCTGGCATTCAGCACTACTGCATCACAGCCAAATTTGGCTAACAGCTGCGGCAGCACTGCCCCCGATACGGCGTAGACATAATCAATCACAATCTTGGGTTTGCTGCTGCGCATGGCTTCGGCATTCAGGTAGCGCTCGAAGCTGGCACTATAGAGATCCGTCACCTGTTGGACATAGACGACGTTACCAATTTCCTGAATTTGGGCGCGGCGAAAGTCTTCTTTGAAGTAAGCGCCTTCAATTTTCTTTTCTCGCGCTTTGGACAGGTTGATGCCTTTTTGGTCAAAGAATTCAATCAGCAGATGGTCGGAGCGATCGGGGTGTACCCGCACATGGATGCCGCCTGCCACAGCCAATGTGGGGACAGCCGTGCGGGCAATCGGGATGGAGGTTGCCTCTAAATGCTGGACATTAATGCCGACAGACATCAGTCCGGCAATTAGCGATCGCGTTACCATGCGAGAAATGGGACGCTGATCCCGCGAAACGGTCACATGCGAACCTGGCTTTAGCGTTGAGCCATAGGCCGCCCCCAGCCGAACCGCAAATTCTGGCGTGATATCCACATTGGCTAAACCTGAAACGCCCCGCTGCCCAAACAGATTGCGGTGGGCGGCATGTCCCCAAATCAGGTTCATATTTAGGGTGGCACCGGGGTCAATCTTTTTACTGGGCCAGACGCGCACGTTGGGCGTCACTAATGCTTCTTCCCCAACGGTGGATAGAGAGCCAACGATCGCTCCTTCTAAGACTTGGGCCCGCCGATCAACCCGTGTGCCTCGGGCCGCCACACAGGCTCGCAAGTGAGACTCTTCTCCTAAAATTGCGCCGTTCCAGATAATCGGACGCTTGAGATCGGCATCGGCCCCAATGCTGACGTTATCGCCAATTACAGTGCCAGCCGTAATTTGCACTCGTGGGCCAATGCGGCAATTGTTGCCAATCAAAACGGGCGTTTCAATATGAGCAGAGGGATCAATATAGGTGTTTTGCCCAACC
>DATNOY010001034.1:0-19077 GCA_036703495.1 Coleofasciculaceae cyanobacterium | reverse complement strand
CGCAATCTAGAATTCCGACCCGCCCATCTTGCAGATAAAACAAGTTGCCAGGATGGGGATCGGCATGAAAAAAGCCGTCAATCAGATATTGTTGGAGGAAGGCCCGGAAGATCAGCGTGGTAAAGGCATGACGTTCCGCCTCAATGTCGCCTCCGTATCCTTCGCCCTTGATCTGAGCCTGAAGAATTGGCACCCCCTCTAGCCATTGCAAAATCAGACTCTTTTTGCTGAAGAAATACACCTCTGGCACCACAATTTGGCTAGGGTTAAACCAGCGGCTCTGGGACAAGGTAGTACGCAAGCGATCGGTATATTCGGCTTCTAGGGTAAAGTCCAGTTCGCTCAGCAGCGAAGCGCTGAATTCATCGGCTAACGCCACAACGTTATAACGCTTGCCAAAGTTGGTCGGAGACAACAATGCTGCAATTTGCTTAAATACGGCAATATCTCGGGCCACAATGGTCTCAATGCCAGGTCGCTGAATCTTAACCGCTGCTTTCTGACCCGTTTTGAGGACAGCTTCGTGGGTTTGAGCAATAGAGCCAGCTGCGATCGCCTGTTGGTTAATATGCTCAAACATTTCCTCTAGAGGCAGCTTCAGCTCTTGCCGTAGCTGAATTTCAATCTCTGCCCAAGCTACAGCGGGCACATTGGTTTGCAAATTACTGAGGGCTTCAATGTAGGAAGCAGGCAACAGGTCAGGGCGAGTACTCAAGAGCTGCCCTAGCTTGACGTAAGCAGGGCCCAGATCGACCAGAATGTTGCGCAGCACTTCAGGGGCAGGCAGCTCAGGTTCATCGCTTTTACCGATCGTCAGCAACTGGCGCATGTAGTCCCAGCCATGCCGAATCAACACTTCAATAATTTCGCGTTGACGGGCAACTGGAGTCAGGAGGGTGGTCATGGAAGGATGAAGATGAAGGATGGAGGAGATGCCGTACAGCGTGCAGCCTGGACCGCGCGCTTTGGGGAGGAGCAACAGAAAGTTTTCCCCTTCTTGATCCTACAAATAAAAAAACAGTGGTGCCCTAAAGCACCACTGAATCCAACCACTTCAACCTCTAGGAAAAATCTGAACGCTTAAAATTGGTTAGTCGAGGAAGCCCATCAAGGTTTCGCCCTCGACGGTGTCGTTAGAAGCGATGGGGCGACCACCCGGCAACCCTGAAGATGCCATCAGATGAGGATCACTGACCATGACCGGACGACCGCCCGGCAGCGTCAAATCTTCACGAATGGCCAGTTCACTGGCAAACACTGGCCGATGACCCGGCAGGGAGTAATTGACGATGTGTTGATGACTAGCTGAAATCGGGCGATTGTTGAGAATCATCGCATAGATTTCTAGATGGCTAGAAGCGATGGGACGAGTGCCTGCCATCTCAATAGCCCCTGCGGTGCCGGGCGACTCGGTGCGTAATGCTAACCCAGCTTCTGTATGACCATTAGCTTTGGGCTTTTCAGCCAGGTCTAATTTGCCAGCCGCCTGTGTAGGTTCACTACTGGGTGCGCTCTTCTCTTGTGTTGCCATCCCTTCCTCCTGTTCAACTGCGTTGTCTACCGAATCGCCTGCAGGTGCTATCTTTGTAGTTTTGCTCCTGGGGCTACTTGCCTTCGCCGCACGAGGCGTACTCATGAGCCGATACCTTTACCCATCTTGTGCTGAGTTCTGTGCTAAGTAAATCCGCGCCCTGTTAACTTAAGTTTCAAACCAGGCCTGAATCTTAAAATTGGCATCTGGCAGTATTATAGGCGGAAATGGGTGTACCTCAGCTTCCTGGCTGAGGCATTAAATGATAGGTATTTTTTAAGAATCCGATTAGGTTTTCTGAAAAGCGCAGTCGGCAAGCCCTATGGCAATGTTTAACTGAGTCAAGTGCAGATTATTTTTTGAAAACCTCGCGGCGTGAGGCTTTCAAAAAATAATCTGGCTTTAGCCGCGGGCGAACCGCTAGAGGTTGTGACCAACTGCGGCTTGCCAACTGCCACTCAAGGGTCTGCCGGCTGCAGCGGCCATCTTGCAGCGGTCATCTTACTGGAAGGCTTGATAAAGATAGTAAGTAGCCATGGGGATGACCGTTGCCAGCACCAGCAAGACGACTACCACAATGGCAGCACTGCGATCGTCGGTGTCTTCGGCTTTAGCAAAGGTTCCTTCTGTATTGAGGGTATCTTGAACGATCGGTGGGCCGGGATCAGGTTGTCCTGCTAGCACCACTGCCAGGCGATCGCTGGCATCCAGAAACGCCTGGTTGTACTTATTGTCATTGCGTAAAGGCACCATCATCGTTTCCTGAGTGATGCTTTCAGCCGTTTCGGAAGGCAGCAAGGTTTTCACCGCATCACCCGTACGAATCGCAATAGTGTTAGTGACATTGTCTAGAACAATTAAGGCCTGGTTAGTTTGCGCTTCTGGCGTAGGAAACCATTTCTTGAACAGTGCATCTGCAAAAGTTTCGATCGTTTCGCCATAGTCCAGGCGATGGATCGTCACAAACCGCACTTCATTTCCGGTCGTTTTGGCTAATTCTGCCAGTTCGCTATTCAACTCCCCTTGGGTCAAACGGCTCATAACGCCCGCCTGGTCAATGATCCATGTGGGATCGCCCGCAGCCAGACTGGGCATACTATAAACTCCGGTAGCGCCAGCTGGCAAAGCGCCCAGCGCCCAAAGCTGGATTGCCAACAGCCATGCCAGTGCTGGCAAAATCAAAGCACGAAAGGGCAGTTTCCAGTCTACGGCTCGGCTCAAGCGTTGCATCATCCTACGCATTCCTTAAAGCTTCTTTTCAAAATATTACAGGTCAATGCGATTTGTGAGAAGAGACGGCAAGCTGAACGCAATATCCATCAGCCGCTCCTCGACTGATCGCCAGGGACTCACGTCACTATTCATCTTCCATTTTTTTGACCTAGTCCTGCTATGTCCTGCTATGCCCTGCTATAAATTGAAAGCACCTCTTTAGGGGATTGGCCGATGGCAGCGATCGTTCTACAAATAAAAATTTGATGAGGATCTGCTGCAATTCTGTTTCAAGTCTTGTAACTGCTCTGCCAACTCTCATTCCATTCCTTATCGTGAAACTATGCCCCCTGTGAAGCCGTCCTCTCCAAAGCCTGCCTGGGACGAACTAACCCTGGCAAATCAACCTAATCCGGCGCAGCTTGACAACATCAAGGCACAGTTAGACTTGGTGTTACTAGCGCTGGAAGCTTTGGCAGGAATTGGCTCTGAAGCCATGCTTCAGGCAGCAGCAGATCTCAATCTGACTGATGTGATTGCCGATCGGGTGTCTCTGTGGCGGCTGCGGCAATCGAGTCCACTGCGGCGCGGGCAAGGACGCAAACGGTTGGATGTAGAGGAGGCTCGTTCGCTCGTGTTAATTACCTGCCATCTAGCCAAACAGCACCAAGAACTGATTCGGCGTGCCGTGGCCCTGCTGGAACAAATGACCGAACAAAATCGGGAACCCCACCAGGCTGCCCTGCTAGGCGATTATCTCGATCGCTTTAGCAACACCTATCAAGAGCGCATGGAGGACGGCGAAGCGACTCCCTCCCAAGACCTGACCCACCTGGCCCTGAAACTCCTGATTGACCTGCTGTTCTACAGCGCTCCTAGCGGCACCCGGCGGCTGTGGATGGCATTACTCGATCGCTCCAGCACTGCGAAAGAGGGCGTCATCGAGTAAAAGCTTCCATCTTTGACTTTGGCATTCCTTCACTTTTATTTCTGGACGCGAACACCCTTCATCCCTTTTCTCTTTGCCCATGGCCACTTCCGTTCTCCGCCGATACACTCCCCCGACCTGCACGCTGGAAATTGCGGCCACTGGTTCTGCACTGTCGCGATGGACGGATCGGGCGGTCTTGAAGCATTTGCGGTTTCAGCTGAGTTTTGATGATCCTACGCTGCCTGAAGATAAACAGGTGACGATTCGAGGCGATCGCACCCAGCTAGAAGCCCTCTGGGAAACCGTCACCGCCTATGTGCAATCGCTGTTGCACTGGACGCCTGAGCAGATGGCAGTGGCGAATCCAGCCGCTGCTGACCTTGCCGCTGCTGACCTAGCCGCTGCTGACCTGCCTCCTACGGCAGGGCATCATACGCCAGAGCCGCCATCGCATCTGACTGTAGCGCCGACCGGTATTGCCCTCCACCGCAAAGGATTATTGACCCATGATCTGGCGCTTGGATCGCTGGCTAATGAGCAATCAGGAGCAGTCGTACCGCTCAGCACCCTGCAGCTTTTTGACTTAGCCAATGCGCTCGATGAATATCATGCCGAGGCCTTGACGCTGCCTGCCTTGGGTCGGCCAGCGTGGAGCAAATCTCGGAACAGTTGGGCAGGGATTGCCGCAGGTCTATTGCTCACCGTCGGATCAGCGGCTGCATTAATGCGGTTTGTGTCCGTTGTCTCTACGCCTAGCTCGCAGTTGTCCGCCTCGAATTCTTCGGCGGTTGATCCCAACTTCCCAGACAAGTCCTCTAGTCGGCTACCGGCTGCTCCGGGCTTAGAACCCCTACCCTCAGCGGCTGCCCTACAACCCCTGCCGCCACCACCGCCTGTAGGAGCCACTAAAAATGCCGCTCCTCCCCCAAGCGTTAGTGTGCCTCGAACCGCACCGATCAATCCCCCTGAGACTCCAGCTGCACCCACCCTGATGCCTGCCCCTATTGCACCCCCAGGGGGACAAGTCGCCATCATCCCTCAATCAGGGCTACCTTCAGCGGCGAATGTGTCCCCCAATCCTCAAGCTGGCGACACAACTTTACCGACTCTGCGAGCGTCTGCTTCCAGCGAAGCGGCTCGGCAAGCCACTTCCCCTGCCGAAGCTCAGGGTGGAACAGTTCCTGCCACAGGCAGCACTGCATTTGATGCCATTCCTCAAGTAGCTGAGGTACGAAATTATTTTCAGCGCAGCTGGCAACCTCCCCAAGGGTTGACCCAAACGTTGGAGTATCGGCTTACCTTAAATGCAGATGGCTCTCTGCAACGGATTTTGCCATTAGGACAGTCTGCGGCGACCTTCCTCGATCGCACCAACATGCCCTTAACGAACGAACCCTTTGTCTCACCGGTAGAAAATGGTGGCAACCCCGAAATTCGTCTGGTTCTAGGACAAGACGGCAGGGTGCAAACTTTTCTGGAAAGGAAAGACTAATCAGCCAGTCCCCTCTTCCTTCTCTATGGCCACCATCCGGATCCACTCTCCCTGCACCTGAGCGATCGCCCCGCCTGGAAAGGGATCCGTTTGGCTGCGGTTGGGAGCCTGGATTAATCCGACCAGCTTCTCGATGTGGTCAAAGTTGGGGGCGATCGGCAGCATTTGTTGTAAAAACCGCCGCATGACGCGTCGTTGCAGGGCTAGGGGGGCGTCTTGTAGTACGGAACGATTGAGGCGCGGCATAGCGGCAGGGCTAGACTCAATCACCCTTTCCCACCACTGCTCTGCGACCGCTTCTAGATATTCCACCTCGGCCCGCAGCAATTCGGCCGTTTGAGTCAGCGCCTGTTCGGCTTGGGGGTTAAAGTGAGCTTGCAGGTAAGGCAATAGATCCTGGCGAATCCGGTTGCGGGCATACTGCCAATCTTGATTGGTGTAATCTTCCCAGACTGGCAGACCCGCATCCTGGCAAAACTGTCCCGTTTCAGTACGGGTGATTTCCAGCAAAGGACGCACTAGGCTGATACCAGATTCCAACTGCCGTTTCCAGGTCAAGGCTTGCAGCCCGTCGGCACCACTACCCCGGATCAGGTTATAGAGCAGCGTTTCAGCGCGATCGCTGGCGGTATGCCCAGTCACCACATGGGAGTATGCCTCAGCCTCAGCCACCGTTGTAAAAACCTGGTAGCGCCACTGCCGGGCGGCGGCTTCGGTATGGGGCAGGTTCAACGCAGTAGCGCTGAAGTAGGGCAGTTGCCACACGTTGGCCAGCTGTTCAACAGAGGCGGCATTGGCGTTAGCATCCGATCGCCAGCCATGATTGCAGTGGACAATGGCGAGCCGCCAGCCCCACTTGGGCTGCAAATCCAGCAGCAGTCGCCCCAAACACAAAGAGTCTTGCCCACCCGAAACGGCCACCAGGAGCGATCGCTGCTTTGGCAACAGGTCGCGTGCCCTTAAACTGCGATGCAGCCGAGCGTGCAGCGATGTCCACCCATGGCTCATGACCCTATGCGCCTACATGCCTGCCTTTACACGTCTTTACATGCCTTTAATAGTCGTCTTCCGGCAAGATATCGGGATAGATCTCTTCCCGACTGCCGCGTGGATCATAAGGCGAGCCGGAATAGGAATCTCGCCGGTAAATGTCTTCGCGGCTTTGCCGCCGATACGGATCTTCCCGGGAGGGGGCTTCTCGAGGCGGCAAACTCTCCCGCCGAGGCATACTTTCTTGCAGCAGCTTAGGACGCTCTTCTGCCGGACAAAACTCCAGGCGTAGCCGGACTCTGCCGCGTTGCCACCCCTGCGTTCCAAACCGCAGAACTTCACAGCGTTGCCCCCGATCGGTAAACCAGCCTTCCTGCTCCTCCGACCATTCAGCTTCTTGCTCCAGCACCACCTGCGCCAGCGCATCCAAAAACTCGCTGACTTTGAAGGTCGCGTTCGGCATCAACACTCGACCCGCTCGCACATACAGCACTTCGTCGTCATTGAGCAAATCAAAATCTTTTTGCATGGGCTTTTCTCTAAGTTTTGTTCGATCTTAGCGTTCAACGCTTCTGGCTAGAGGAACCAACCATAGCTGTGTAACCCTTTACCCAGTAGATTAACGCCCAAGTAGCAGACCCAAACTACCAAAAATCCGGCAGAGGCCAGGATTGCCGGCCGCCGACCTTGCCAGCCGCGCGTAATGCGGGCATGCAGATAGGCCGCAAACACCAACCAGGTAATCAAAGCCCAGGTTTCTTTAGGATCCCAACTCCAGTAAGATCCCCAGGCTTCGTTGGCCCAAACTGCACCCGCAATAATGCCAATGGTGAGCAACGGAAACCCTAACCCAATCATGCGATAGCTGATGTTGTCCAGGGTATCGGCTAGGCTCAACCGCTGGGGCGAAAGTGGCAAAGGAGATGCCGTAGACAGCGTCGTTGGCGTCAGCACTGCCGTGTTGCCCAGGCTTTCGATCCCTCCTTCGGATGCCATTACCGATTGGCCATGCTTTTGCAGCCGGTAGGGAACATTGCGATAGGCTCCTGTGCCCACCGAACTGCCCTTCAGCTCTACTGCCTGTCCTCGGGTGACAACGAGAAAAGCGATCGCCAATACAGCCCCCACCATCAGCGCGGCATAGCTGATCAACATGACGCTAACATGCATCATCAGCCAATTGGACTTGAGGGCAGGCACCAGCGGGGCAGAAGACTGCATTTCGGCAGGCAGTGTCAGGGTGGCAAAGGCAGCGATCGCCATAGCCACCGGAGCCGTCACGACTCCCACCAGCGGACTGCGGCTCATGTTTTCAGCTACAAAGTGCATGGCCGTAATCCCCCAAGCAATGAAAAATAGGGATTCGTAGAGGTTGCTCAGGGGGAAATAGCCTCCCTCGATCCAGCGGGCTCCCAGCAGTGCAGCCATACAGAGATTGGCGATCGCCATCCCCGTGGAACCCAGAATTGCAAGATAGGGGACTTGGGGAAACGCTGCGCCACCCCAATAAATCAGCATGGTTAAGAACAAAACAGCAAAGGAGGCGTTATCTAGCCAGCCCTGAAGTGAAACCAAATCCATCTTGGACTCCAGTGGTGATGAAGGCGATCGTGTCTGGGGCAAAACCCACCCATCCTTTATGGTATCGAGTCTGGGAGCGATATGACGCGAAAAATTGATTAGGGATTAGGATGAAAGAACTTGACCCAGGAGGGCAAATGTCGAAAGAGCAGAAGAACAAAAAAGAAACGAAGAAGCCGAAAGCCCAATCTGACGGAACTAAGAAAGAAAAGAAAGATCCCAAGCGATACGATTGACTGGGCAGCTACTAGTCTCCGCAATATCAGCAGCCTCAGCAGTCTGATACAACCCGGGTAGGGTGGGCAATGCCCACCCTACTTTTGCAGTAGGGCTACTTGGTTGCAGCCGGACTAGGAGACACTTCCAATGACGTACCTACGTTGGGAGAGGGCGCAGTGGCCGGTGGATTGCTCACCTTCCGCAGCAGCACATGCACGTCGTAGCGGGTGGTGTGGGCATCTTGAGTCGCCGCAGTCACATGCAGGGCCCGCAAGGCGCTGACATAGGCTTGATTGTCGGCAGGCAAAATTGGCAAGGGGAGATGCGCATCCCGATTGGCAAGCCGTTCTGTTGCCATAAAGAAATGCCCATTGTTGGCTTCCAGGGTTTTGGAAGCGGTGCTGCTAAATAAGGGGCTGGTGGCTAGCGTTTGGGCTGGGGCCGGCACGATCGCACTGCCCACATCCGCACCGATTGCCAGAAAGGCAATATTGCCATCTAACCAGCCGCGTGTCACCGTCAGCGACGAGAAAGGGGAAGTCCAGGCAACGGCAGGCTGATTGCCCAGCTGAGTATTGTTGACGCGGAACTGATAGCGATCGCGCATGACAGCATCTAGCTTTTTGAACGAGGCATCCGCTGCCTTGCGATCGCCTGCTTGGGCCAGCAGCAAAACGCCCGCTTTGGCCGCACTCGCTTTAGGATTGGCTGCATTGGCGGTTCCCGGGTCGGAGATTAGAGCCAAAGAAAATTCGCCCGTCATCCAGTTGGACAGGTCTTGATCAAAATCCATTCCCGTCAGGTTATTAAAGCCCTGGCGAATAAAGATGGGATTAAAAACGCCGCCAGCACCGCTGTTGCCAATCGCCTGGCTATAGTTTTGCCAGGTCTGCTTAAAATTGCCGCCTGAGGCCATCAACAGAGTTGAATCGGGCAGCAGGGTAGGCATACGTTGAGCCGTATTTTCGCTGGAATACCGGATTTTGCTATCGGTCGGTAGCCAGGCGATCGCTTGAAACCGCACCCCTTCCGACTCCAAATTCATCGTCGAGGCTAACCCCTGGTTGCCTTGCAGCAAAGCTAACCCCTGAGGCGGAATCGGCTGAGTGGCATTGTTGGCGGCCACCCCGCTGGCTACAGGCACATTGACATATGTGCGCAGCAGCGGCGTTTCGGTTTTGAGCTGCGTAAAAGCCTGCCCATAGCCGAAGGTGCGGGCTACCGAAGGCTTGCCTTTGAAGGTATCAATCACTTGCTCGATCGCTTTACTATTCGGTGATGCCACCAAATAGCGATCGCCCAATACCGCCGCGGCATAGGCGCGTTCGGCTTTACCCTGAACTTCTCGAATCTTGATGCCTTTGTAATCCCGATCCACCCAATCCTGACCTGCTGCCACTTTGGGTTGGGTCAGCAATGCTTGCGCTTTAGCAGGATTAGCGATCGGCAAGACCAGTACTGCAGAAGCGTCGCCCTTTAAGGGATCGGCCGTATAGGGCTGAATGGGTTGATTGGCAGCAGGATTGCCCACCGGAGCCAGAAAAGCCACCGTGATCTCGCTGCCTACCCAGGGCTGAATGTCGCGTCCATAATCTAGCCCATTTGCCGTTAGCAGGCGATCGCGCAATTGGAGCCAATTTTTATTCAGGGCTGCCTCAGTCTGGGGCGTACCAAATTGGCGCAACTGCCGCCATTGCCCTTCATTAGTCGAGAAGGACAGGGTGACGGCTGCATCTTGCGGAATTACGTCTGAGCCTGCAGGGAGTCCTTCAATTACAGGCTGCTGCTGCAACCACCAGGCAATTGCGCCGCCCACCAGCAAGCCTGCAGCCGAGCCGATTGCCACCAGCACTGCCGGTTTTTGTTTCTTAAAAGGGTTTTGAATCATGGATTTGGCTAGCTAACGCTCTAGTCTTCGGTTGCGTTTAACACAGATAGACTATAGACGATCGATTAAATTATGGGGCAGAGAGTTTTAAGCAGCAGAGCCGCCTAAAAAATAAACATCAGCCGCAGCTGCCAATCCTGACCCTGCCGAACAATTTGGATCTGGCGGATGAATTCTCGGAAATAGAAGCGGCGCTCGGCTTCGGAGAGATCAAGCCAGAATTGGGGAATGGAAACCGCCTGGGCGATCGCTTGCAAATTGACGGGTGGCAGTTGGGACAGCCTGGCTTGTAGAGCCGCAACTTCAGTTCGCAGTTTATAGGTGCGCAGGTCGGCGGTTTCGCGGTCCAGGATGCCGCTGTCCAATAGAGTAGGCAGTTGGGCAAGAATGGCTTGCTTGGTCGTGATTTGCTCCGTTATCCCTTGTTTGATGCCCTCCATATCGGGCAGGGGCATCCCGGCAACGGCGCGGGGCAAATCCTGGCAGATTTGTTGAATGGTTCGATCGAGGACTTGAGCATAGGCAATGGCCCGGCATTTGGGCTGTTGCGGACAAACTGTAGGACGCAGATACAAGTACACCTGTTCCCGACGCGGGGCGCTGACCCGGCTGATTTTCATCGGGGATTGACAAGTGCTGCAAACCACCAGACCCGATAGGGAACGGGGGGCGCTGGCCGTGCGGGGCGGCATCCGGCGGTTGCGACGCACCAGCCGATCGACCTGGGCCGCTTCTTCCCGCGAAATAATGGGAGCATGGGTGTCCTGCACCACCTCTCCCTTTTGGTAAACCAGGTCGCCCCGATAGACGCCGCTGGTTAGCCAGCGTTTGCCCGTCGAAACAGAAATTTTTTTGTTATATTTTTTTTGCAGATAGCGAACGCTGCCCCGCAACGAGCCGTAAAGCAAGAAGTGGTCAAAGAAATCTTTCACAACCGGCGCGGTGCTGCGATCGATCGTATAGCGATCTTTGCCGCGCCGGTAGCCATAGGGCGCTTTTCCGGGTGGCGGCAGGGTTTTGATCCGATTGCGGGCATGTCCCCGGCGGAGACGGCGGCACTGCTGCTGGGTTTGAATCGCTTGTAACAGCTGCAAGAGATCCGATCGCTTCAGCGGCTGATCTGCAGAGCCAATGGGTTCTTCAAGGGCAATTAAATGAATGCCTAAAGCCTCTAGTTGCTGCAGCCGATCGCTCACTTCTTGCACCGTGTTGCCAAGCTCTGCGAGTCGGCGCACCAAGATATAGGCAACAGGCTCGGTCTGGCAGTCCTGGAAAAGCTGTTGAAGTTGAGCGCGATCGCCTAAATCTTGGTAGAGTCGATCCACGGCTCTTCCCCAAACGGATACCTCTGGCACAGATTCAAACAGGGGATCGCTGTAGGAATAGGCAAGTACTTGGACTGCTTCTCCAGTTTCAAGTCCCGGTTCAAGCGTCATGGATGATGCAATGATGATGGAACAGCGCGGCTCGACCGTTTAGCAACTCTATGTTTTCTATCTTAATCATTGACTGCTTAGAGAAAATATCATTGACTGCCTAGAGAGAATTTTCATAGGATGAGCATCGAGTTTTAGTCACATTTCTTAATTCAAAATGCACCTGATGCGATCGCTCAAAAAAGTGTAATCATTAATACAGAACAAACCCTCTGTAACCTCGAAACTCTTGAAGTTGCCGCAATGTAGAGACGCATCAGACAAAATTTAAAGGTAAATTCTTCTCCGTGGCAATCCTAGATTTTATAATCCTTAAAAATTCAAAATTTGAACTTTTAAGCGGCTACTCTAGTGGGCTTCTTCTAGGGTTCTCAGCTGCCAGTTTTTAATCTCGATTGTTCGCCTTTCTCAGTTTTCATTTTTATCTCAGGTAGCGGCTTCGCCCTAGTTTCAACCTATTAGATTTGATCGGATGGATTTGATCGGATAAAAATCATAGAATCATCAAAATAATCCTGCCAAGACAGACTATGAGTTCAACCCTCCAATCTTCAGACGACGCCTCTCGCTCCAACATGGCAACGGGGGAGAAAAACCGAGACTTGACTCCTAGCTCAGCCCCCGATCTTTTTCTGCGTCATCGCCTCAGAATCGTGGAGGACTTGTGGGAATCCGTACTGCAGCAAGAGTGCGGTCAGCAGTTGGTCGATTTGTTGGGGCAGCTGCGCTCAATCTATACTCCTGAAGGGCAAGCTCCTGAGACAACTGAGCTAGAAGCACTTAAGGTGATTGAAAGTCTCGATCTAAACGAGGCTATTCGGGCAGCCCGGGCCTTTGCTCTCTACTTTCAGCTGATCAACATCGTTGAACAACACTACGAACAACGAGGCCAGCAACAGCAATACCGGGCTGCCTACGAACAGCAAACTCCGGTGGGCAGCAGTTCCTCGGTGTTTGACCCGTCCAGCATATCGCCCATTGCCTCTGAGCAGGAAGGTTCTCCGCAAGCCGAGCTGCTGGAAAAGAGCCTGCAAGAGTCTGTGCCGATCCGGCAAGAGGCGAATACCCTGCAAACTCTATTTCCCAAGCTACGGCAGCTGAATGTTCCGCCTCGGCAGATCCAGAACTTGATTGACAATCTGGATGTGCAAATGGTGTTTACTGCGCACCCCACTGAAATTGTCCGACACACCATCCGCGACAAGCAGCGCCGGATTGCCAAGATCTTGCGCCAGATGGATCAGGTAGAGGAAGGCTTACAGTCGATGGGGTTGTCCTCGTCTTGGGAGGCAGAGGAGCTCCGAGATCAGCTGATGGAGGAAATTCGGCTCTGGTGGCGCACAGACGAACTGCACCAGTTTAAGCCGACGGTCTTGGATGAGGTGGACTTCACCCTTCATTACTTCCAGGAAGTGCTGTTTGATGTGATCCCCCAGCTCTATCATCGGTTTTGCCGGGCGCTGCACCGCACCTATCCACAGCTGCGTCCGCCCAAGTACGATTTCTGCAAGTTTGGCTCCTGGGTGGGGTCGGATCGGGATGGCAATCCTTCCGTAACGCCAGAAATTACCTGGAAGACGGCTTGCTATCAGCGCAATTTGGTACTGCGCAAGTATATTCAGTCAGTGAAGCATCTGACCACGCTGCTGAGTTTATCGCTGCACTGGAGCGATGTGCTGCCAGAGTTGCTGGAATCGCTGGAGCAAGATCAGGCGCAGCTGCCCGAGGTTTACGATCTCTTGGCCATTCGCTATCGGCAGGAGCCGTATCGCCTGAAGCTGGCCTACATCCAAAAGCGGCTGGAAAATACGCTCGATCGCAGCCTGCAACTCTACCAGGGAGACTATTCTCAAGGCGATTTGCCCGAGGCTGATCCGGCGTTGGTCTATCGCTCGGGTGATGAATTTTTGGCAGAACTGCTGCTGATTCAGCGCAATTTGCAAGAGACAGGGCTGGGCTGCAAAGATCTGGAGAATTTGGTCTGCCAGGTGGAAATTTATGGCTTTAACTTAGCCCATCTGGATATTCGGCAGGAGAGTACGCGCCATTCCGATACCGTTAACGAAGTGATTGAGTACATGCAGGTGATGCATTGCTCTTATAACAGCCTCAGCGAGGAGCAACGGATGCTGTGGCTGGCAACCGAACTGCAAACCCGGCGGCCGCTCATTCCGACGGAGCTGCCCTTCTCCGAAAAAACGAATGAGGCGATCGAAACCTTTCGGATGCTGCGCCGGCTGCAACAAGAGTTTGGCCCCGAAATTTGCCAAACCTACATCATTAGCATGAGCAACTACGCCAGCGATTTGCTGGAGGTATTGCTGCTGGCTAAAGAAGCCGGTCTCTTTGATCCCCTGACGGGGGTGGGCACCATTAACGTAGTGCCCCTGTTTGAAACGGTAGAAGACTTGCAGCGGGCCCCCACCGTCATGCGGGAGCTGTTTGAACTGCCGCTCTACCGGAAGCTGCTCCAGCAAGGCTGCGGTACGCAGGAGGCAGAGGGCCCGGTGCAGCCTTTACAAGAGGTGATGCTGGGCTACTCCGACAGCAACAAAGACTCAGGCTTCCTCAGTAGCAACTGGGAAATTCACAAGGCGCAGCAGGCTTTGCAGTCGATCGCCGAGCAATATGGGGTAGCCCTACGGATTTTCCACGGGCGAGGGGGTTCGGTGGGACGGGGCGGCGGCCCTGCCTATGCGGCCATTTTGGCCCAGCCCGGTCGCAGTATTGATGGTCGGATTAAAATCACCGAGCAAGGAGAAGTGCTGGCTTCTAAATACAATCTGCCGGAGTTAGCGCTCTACAACCTGGAAACGGTCACAACTGCCGTATTGCAAGCCAGTTTGCTGCGGAGCGGCTTCGACGATATTCAGCCCTGGCACGACATTATGGAAGAGCTGGCGGCGCGATCGCGCAGTCATTACCGCCACCTGATCTATGAACAGCCGGACTTCCTAGATTTCTTCCTGCAAGTCACGCCCATTGAAGAAATTAGCCAGCTGCAGATCAGTTCGCGTCCGGCTCGTCGCAGTGGGGCCAAAAAGGATATTACTAGCCTGCGGGCGATCCCCTGGGTGTTTAGCTGGACTCAAACCCGTGTCCTGTTGCCATCCTGGTATGGGGTAGGCACTGCCATCCAAAGCTTTTTGCAGGAAGAGCCGCAAGAAAACCTGAAGCTGTTGCGCTATTTTTACTACAAATGGCCCTTCTTCCGCATGGTGATCTCCAAGTGCGAGATGACGCTATCCAAGGTCGATCTGAATATTGCCCATCACTATGTTCGAGAATTGGCGCAGTCTGCCGATCGCGATCGCCTAGAAGCCGTATTCGAGCAAATTAGCGCCGAGTATAACCTGACGCGGGAGCTAGTGCTGACCATCACTGGGCATGACCGCTTGCTGGATGGCGATCCCGATTTGCAACGCTCGGTCCAGTTGCGCAACAGCACGATTGTGCCGCTGGGCTTCCTGCAAGTTTCGCTAATCAAGCGGCTCCGCCAGCATAAGAACAGCGCTAGTTCTGGCGCAATTCGCTCCCGGTACAGTCGGGGTGAACTGCTGCGGGGAGCCCTGTTAACGATTAACGGCATCGCAGCCGGCATGCGAAATACCGGCTGATGGTTAGAGTTTGGCTGAACTGAAATAATCCTGGCTAAAATTGACTAGTTCACTGATCCGGGAATGGATCAACGGTTTGCTGATCAAATTTAGTGAAATCAGGTCAATCCATGAGCAGCAATGAAGTTCGGGGGCTAGTTCGGGAAGTTAAAACTCAGGTGCTCATTCTGGCTTTTTTTGTAGGCATCATGTGGGCACTCGAGATCATTGACACCGTTCTAGGCGGAGCCCTCAATAGTTTTGGCATCATACCCCGCACCCTAGTTGGCTTGCGGGGTATTTTATTTGCGCCTTTCCTGCATGGCAGCTTCCCTCATTTAATCGCCAATACGGTGCCGTTCGTGACGCTAGGTTGGTTCGTCATGCTGCGCCGCACCAGCGACTTTTTTGGGGTAACGGCGATCGCCATGCTGATTGGTGGACTCGGCACTTGGTTAATTGCACCTGCCCATACCGTTCACATTGGCGCGAGCGGCGTGATTTTCGGCTATTTAGGCTTTCTAATTTCTCGGGGTTATTTTGAGCGGCGCTTCGGCTCTATCCTTTTCTCTTTAATCGTAGGTTTAGCCTATGGTGGGTTGATTTGGGGCGTTTTACCAGGGCAGCTTGGCATTTCCTGGCAAGGGCATTTGTTTGGCTTCATCGGGGGTGTAATTGCCGCTTGGCTGATGGCCGATTCCAAACCTCAACGAGCGCGATCGCCCCGAGGATTCTGAGGCAAAACTTGGCAGACGGCACCTATCCTCTTTTGAGGCAACTTGTGCTCTGGATCCGCACTTGATAAAAAACCATTAAATCGACGGGAATATCGGCCAATTAGGGGTATTCATACGGAGGGTTACTCTGAACGGTTCGGCCAATAACCGGACGAACCGGAGATATCCATCGATCATTATCAAGCTCTAGGGAGCCAGAGGGTCAACATGGGACTTTTCTTTGATGTATTAAGCGCGATCAATAATCCTAATCAGCAGGCCAACGTCGAGCAGCTCGGTTCTCTGGTCAATTCAGTTCAGCAGTTGAGCCAACAGACCGGACTAGATATGGGTACCACCCAAAACGTCATCTCTGCCTTAGGCAGCGCCATCCGCCCCGTGTTGCAAGAGCAAAGTTCGGCAATGGGGGGGCAGCAGTTTGCCAAGGTACTCAGCCAGCTGGGCGGCGGCGGCAAGCTGGGGGGGCTGATGGGAGCAGCGGGCGGCGCAGGGATGCTGCAAGCGTTGATTCCAGCTCAGATGCAGCAACAGCTGGCCCAAACCGTTGCTCAAAAAACGGGATTGGATGCGGCAATGATTCAGTCTTTAATCCCTACGTTGATTCCAATTGCGATTAACTTTTTAAACATGGGCGCAAATAAGCCCGGCACACCGGGTGGCGCTAACCCATTACTGAGTGCGTTCCTAGATGGCGATCGGGATGGGGATACTGATCTGGGGGACGTGATGAAATTTGCCAGTCGGTTTATGAATCCACCCAACTGACCCTCTTTCATTCCTCTCTGATCTCACGAACCGGATTAAATCGAAAGCGGACAAGGGGGCGCGGGGGTGAAACCCTTGGGGATGCGCCCCTGCCGTTGGTCTCCAGTCCTGCGGCGGCCACAGGAACTCGCCTAGCCGATCTCAGGTTGTGGACGCGGCTGAACGGATGCGTACTGGTGCCGAGCGAGCTGCAGGTAGCCAGCGTCCTTCTGAGGTTAAGTAGCCGAGCGTTGCAATATAGTCTCCTTGAGCAGGCACACTGACCAAGCGATCGTTGGTCGTTTCATCACATTCAAACTGCTGTACCCCTTTGGGAGGCTGATTTTTTTTCGAGTCAACCCCCGTAATATCGTAAACTCGCAGCACTAAGCGCTGTCCACCCTGCTGGCGCAGGCTCTCCTTTTGGGACTCTGAAACTTCCCAGTAGGCATACACTTCCTCAGCACTGCGGGGAACCAAAAGCAGCCGATTTTCTGAAGCGGCCCGTATGCCTGGGCGAGCGGTGGCATCACTATTGCCGTTGGCGACAGGGGCAGCAGCCTGTCTCACCATAGAGAGCGGCTTAGCCGGAGCCCCCAGCCAGTTAGGGGCGCTGCTGGGCGGCACTCGGATGGGGTCAGATTTTGCCAAGCTGAGCCAGCGACCCTCAAAGCTCACATAGCCAATTTCTGCAATATAGTCGCGATCGCTTAAGGGGATAGGCACAGATAAATCCTGCGTGTCTTCATCACAGTCATATTGCCGGAAGCTTAAGGTTGCCGGCTGATCGGCTGCATCAGCTTGTGAGGCTTCATACACCCGCAGGGCTAGCTTTTCGCCCCCTTGCTGGCGTAATTCGGCTTTGTCAGCCTCATTCACTTCCCAGTAAGCATAAGCCTGTTGAGAATCCCGCGGCACTAAGATAATCCGGCTCTCCTTGGCATGAGGAAGCGGGACGCTCGCAGGCGGGACGCTGGCAGGGGGGACGCTGGCATGACTCGCAGCACTGGGAACAGCGCCGTTTTCGGAGGGCACACAGGCAGGGATGCGGATCGGCTGCGATCGCGCCAACGGCAACCACTGCGATGCGTCCGTTTCATACCCCAGCTCCACCACATAATCGCGATCGTCTAGCGGCACTGGCAGATGCAAATCTTGGGCCGCTTCTGAGCAGTCAAATTCATGGACGCTATGGGGCGGCTGGGAGGCAGCGTCTAGGTCTGTGACATCATAAAGCCTCAGCTTCAGGGTTTCTCCACCCTGCTGTTTTAGCAAGGTCTTATGGGCATCTGCCACTTCCCAATAAGCATAGGCGGCTGTGCAGCTGCGGGCAGCCAGAATAATCCGGCTGTTATAAATGGGCTCAGCAGCAAGTCCGGCTGGAGCAGCCGCAGGCAGGCGAGCATCGGCTGTGGAGTCCGGCCGCGATCGTCGCCCCCACAGCCACCACGCCAGTATCCCTAGCCCAGCCGCAGCTGGCAACAGCCACCACCAGCGCGACCACAGCGGATTTTGAGTAATTGCGCCAATGATGGAGTTGGGTGCAGACTCGCCCTGCGCCGGAGCCTCGCTAGAGGTAGCGGTGGGAGCCGGGCTAGGGCTGGCTGCATTCACCTGGGCAGATGGCTCAGGGCTCGGTACAGCCGTTGCCGCTGGTGCAGAACTAGCCGCCTGAGGGACTGCAATGGCTCCGGCTCCAGGGGCTCTAGCGGCCACAGCCTGTTGAGCGCCAGGCGCAGTGGCTACCGCCAAAAAAGCTGCAGCTGCTGGGCTGGGATTCGGCCCCTTATACACATACGCCAGCGTTTGTGAAAAGGGATAGAGAGGATCCGTGGGCAAGGTGCCATAGAGGGGCAGAACCCGCACTGCCGGATTGTTGATGACTTGATCGGCGATCGCATAGCTGATGCCATCTCTGCCTAACTGCTGAACAATCGCATCCGTATTGTCTGTTTCTACCCGAATCGTATTCACACCGGGCTGAAAGGGACCTGTCTTAAAGACGGGATAATTGGGCAGAGCCTGGCGCGTATCGCTGGTTTCAGGGCGATCGATAAACCGAATGGGAGCTGCTGCACCCCCCACTTGCGACCAATCGGTGATTTCGCCCCGAAACATGCTGGCAAACTGTTCTCCCGTCAGGCTGTCTTTAAAAGGATTGTCGGCTCCCACAAACACCGCAATCTTAGGACGGGCAACCGGAACAGCCACTAATCCCTGGGCTTGCTCCTCAGCCGTCAGGGGACGACCCAGAGCAGCCAGATCCAGCGTTCCCTCGGACACTGCCTTTAGAGCAGCCTCACTGCCGCTATTCCCCCAGCTGACCTGAGCATTGGGAAACTGGGACTTGAAGCGATCGCTCAGCACCTGATTGATGGATGCCATGCTGCTAGAGCCGTCAATTTTGACCGTTGTTCCTTCCGGTACAGACGCAGGCAGCGGAAACACAGCCGAAGCTTGAGCCATGACAAGATTTGCAGTGAATGTCGTGGCTCTGGCGGTAGGTGCAGTCGTAAGTGCTAGCAGTATCACCAAAGTCACTGACGAAGGATTGCATTTCTTAAGCTTTTTCATAAGACTCTAACTGAACCTGCGTTTGCAAATGTCTGCACAATTTCTAGCACTAGCGCAATTTGAAGAATGCACGCTGTGATTATAGGGTCAAGTTTTCCAAGAGAAGTATTTAGTAATATTTATTTTTTATTTAGATTGGAGGAATG